>JAENXM010000029.1 GCA_016649525.1 Actinomycetota bacterium | reverse complement strand
TGCCGACTGATACGCGCACCATGCTGTGGAGACGGTGGCCAGCGCCAGGAGGATCGCGGCGACTATCTCGACCCAGTTGTAGGCTTCCCTATCCTTAGGAGAAGCTTCCGGTTTCTCCTCTTTCATAATCACGCTCCTCTTGCATGCTGGGCTATGTCAGTCTAAAAGCTTACATAAAACGAGTGCAATTAGCCATCATGCAGAATGCTATAGTTCCCTATAAAGGACGGCAAGCGCTCCCCCGGATTTATGCGTAGTACCTGAAGCCCACGATGCCGCAGACCAGTACCAGTATCGGAGCCCCGAGCAGAAGCGGGAGGCCGGCGCTGACTCGGGTATTACAGCCACGGGGTTAGAGCCTGACCTCCACGGTCCTGCTCTCGTCGAATTCGAAGACGCGGTCTGCGATCTCTATGCGGATGGGCTCCTTGCCGCCAAAGAGCACCTCCGCCTTCAGCAGGTCCGCGCGGATGTGCAGGTTGAGCCAGGCACCCCGGTATCGTACACGCATGTCAATGCCTCCGACCTCCTCCGGCAGTGCCGGATTGAATCTCAGTGTGTCGCCCCGGCTCTCGAGACCGGTGTAGCCCCTCTGGACCATGTCCACGCACCCGGCCATGGCGCCCAGGTGTATGCCTTCGGACGTGGTACCACCCTGAATATCGACGAAGTCCGTGAGCAACGCGATGTTGAAGAGTTCCCAGGACTGCTCTCTGTCAGCCCTCGCGGCGACCCATGAGTGGATTATCCAACTGAGTGACGAACCGTTCGACGTCCGCTCCAGGTAGTACTCGATGTTCTTCGGTATCATCTCGGGGTCGAAAGCGTAACCGAGCTGGTCGAACAGCGCCTGCAGCTGCTCCGCCGAGAACAGGTAGAAGAGCATGAGCACATCGGCCTGCTTGGAGATCTTGTATCGGTTTGTGGTGTCGCCTTCGGCATCCAGTATGCGGTCGAGCCGCTGGATGTTCCCATACTCTTTCCGGTATGCGTCCCAGTCAAACTCCTCGAGCTCTCCATAACCCTCGAACTGGCTTATTATCCCGTCCCCTTGGAAGACCACGCGCATCTTCCCGCTCATATCCCTCCAGCGCTCGATCTCGGCTTCTTCTATCGCCAGCTTCTTGCGGAGCTCATCGCACTCCTGTTCGGGGAGCAGCTCGAACAGCTCCAGGGCCCTGTTCATGACGAAAGTTACCATCACGTTGGTGTAGGCGTTGTTGTCAAGGCCGGGGGTCTCGCGGCCAGGGTACGCGTCGTGGTACTCGTCCGGTCCCATCACCCCGCGTATCTCGAACCTGTCGGTCCCGGGGTCGTATTCGGCTATAGACGACCAGAACCGGGCGATCTCCAGGATCATCTCGGCGCCGTACCAGGAGACGAACTCGATGTCGCCGGTCACCTGGTAGTACTGCCAGATGTTGTAGACGATGGCCGCGTTTATGTGCCGCTGCAACTGGGAATGGTCGGGGATCCACTTGCCGGATAGGGGGTTCAGGTGGACCTGCTGAGTTTCCTCTCTCCCGTCGCTCCCGCTCTGCCACGGGAACATGGCGCCCTTGTACCCGAGGTTCCGCGCTGCTTTCCTGGCTTCGTTGAGCCGCCGGTAGCGATACATCAACAGCGTGCGGGTTATCTGCGGCATGCGGTAATTCAGGAACGGGAATATTATCAGCTCGTCCCAGAATATGTGGCCGCGGTATGCCTCTCCGTGCCACCCACGGGAGGGCATGCCCACGTCAATGTCAAGCGAGTGGACCGACGCCGACTGGAGCAGGTGAAAACTGTAGAGCCTCAGTATCATCTGCACGGGGTGCAGCCACGAGTACTCCTGGAGGTCGAGGTCCACCTGGAACCGGTGCCATAGGCTGGCCCAGGCAATAGACTGCGCCCTGAGAAGACCGTGAAACCTCTCGGCATAGGCGACAGCGCGCTCGGCCTCGAGAGTCCACTCGGATATGGCATTGTCACGGGAGGTGTACAGCGCGATGGTCTTCTCGATGGCCACCCGGTCGCCCTCGGCGACCTCGAAGACCACGTTGTGCGCGATGTAGTCGCGCTCTATGACAAGCTGTCGGTCCGCCGAGAGCGTTTCATCGTTGATGGAGACGTCGGTCTTCGCCACGAGCGCGACGCTGATCCTGGATTGGCTCGTCCTGGCTTCCAGCAGCACCGTCCGGTCGTCGACCTCCCTCGTCTGTACCGGCTCGAGGTGGCGATCGTCGAACGCCCTGTAGCGGGCAACCCCGTCATTGGTGACCGTACCGTCGATCGCCGACCTGACTTCCAGCACTCCGCTCCAGTTCAAGGGAGTGATGACCGTCTCCATCGCCGCCATATGCATGTCGGCCATGCTGACCAGGCGCATCGTGGAAACTCTGGTTTCCCTTGCCTTCTTATCCCTGAAACGGAACGAGCGATGGAGCACGCCGTTCTTCATATTGAGCTCCTGGCTGTAGCGGAGTATCTCCACCTCGTCCAGGTCGAACCAGTCCTCGCCCAGGACGCGGAAGGACAGGCAGAGCCAGTTCGGCATGTTGACCAGGTCTTCGTTTTCAACGGCTCGCCCCGCGACCTCTGTGACCAGCCGGTCGTAGCCACCGGCAAGGTAGGTGCCGGGATAGTGGATGTCGTCCGCCCTGGACTCGGCCGCGGCCCCCCTTGTGGCGAAGTAGCCGTTCCCGAGCGTGCACAGCGCTTCCCGTAAGCCCTCCTGCTCGGGGATGTAATCATCGAACACCAGCCACCACGAACTCTCATAACCGAGATGAACGTTCAGGCCGCTCAGGAAGCGGGCGACCTCCTCCGTGTCCTTGAGCCTGTACTGCGCTCTGGTCCCCCTTGAGCCCTCTCCCACGACTATGGTGATGCCGCGGGTGCGGAGCGCCTCGAACGCGTCCTCGTCGGTGAGGTCGTCCCCTATGTACAGCGGGACGACTCCGGCCCGGTCGCCGTCGAGCGACTCCAGCAACCAGTCGACGGCGCTGCCCTTGTTCCAGTCGATATCAGGCTTGAGCTCTATGACCTTCTTGCCGCCGGACCGTCGCAGGTCGGGATTCTCCTGCGAGACATCTTCAGCTGTCTTCTTGACGAGGTCGACCTCGTCCTGAGCAACGTTCCTGTAGTGAACGGCGATAGAGTATTTCTTTCGCTCAACCTGGGCGCCCTCGATCCCGGCGAGCCTCTTGCCCAGCGTCGCCTCGACCTCTTCGAGCAGGGGAAGGTAGGCCCTGGCTTCCTCCAGTTCCTTCAGGGTCCCATCGGGAGCGCTTATCTCGAAGCCGTGGCTTCCCGCGTAGTAGATGTCCGGGAGGCCGACCATCTCCTTGATGTCGGCAAGACCGCGCCCGCTGATTATCGCCACCGGAGCCTGGGTCGAAAGCTCCTCGAGTATGGACCTGGTCTCCTCGGGAAGCAGGGCATCCTCCGGGTGAGCAACTATGTGGGTCAGCGTGCCGTCGTAGTCGAGGAAGACGGTGACCGGCCTGCTACCGATTATCTGCTCTATCTCGTCGAGTGAGTCCAGTGCATCCCTGAGGTCGTCTATCTCCAACTCAACGTCAAGCTCGGAGAGGTCTCTGACAACCAGGTCCGCGCCCCCGCGAAGGAGCGGAGCGGCCCGTTCTTCCGGGCCGACACCGACCACGAGACCGAAGTCCCCCGCCCTTCCCGCCTGCACCCCCGCGATGGCGTCCTCGACCACGATGCTTCTGGAGGGGTCTACCTTCAGCCGCCGCGCGGCCTCCAGGAACATGTCCGGGTCCGGCTTGCCCGCAAGGTCGAGGCTCTCAATGTCAATGCCGTCGACCTGCGCGTCGAACAGGTCGGCTATACCAGCGCTGTCCATCACCTCGGAGCAGTTCCTGCTGGACGTGGCTACGGCGGTCTTGAAGCCGCTCTGCTTGAGGACGTTGACGAACTCCAGCGAGCCATGAGAGACATCCGCGCCCTCCTCCTTGAGGTGCTGGAGAAACAGTTGGTTCTTACTGTTTCCCAGGCCGTAAACTGTCCGGGCGTCCGGCGGACCGTTCGGGCTGCCGTATGGCAGGGAGACGTTACGGGACTCCAGAAAGTCGATCACACCCGCGTATCGGGGCTTGCCGTCTACGTACCGCAGGTAGTCATCCTCTATGTCGAACGGCTCGAAATGCCCGTCCCCGGTCGTCGACAGGAATTCGTCGAACATCTCCTTCCAGGCCGATGCGTGAAGGCGCTCGGTACCGGTGATGACCCCGTCCAGGTCGAAGATGACCGCGTCGTATCGTGAGCGGGATATGATATTGGAGCTGGACCTGTCGTCGTCCTTCTTCACCATCGATTCCTCACCCTCTCGAGCATCTTTCTACCTTATATTTTCCTTCGTTCTGAGGACCCAAACTCCTTGGCTACCGATTCTCCGTCCAGGACGTATGTCCCCCCTTAGCCCGGCCGCCAACCTACGCAGCTTCGGTCTTATCCCCCTTGAGCATCAGGTAGAAGCCCAGGATGATGAATACGATGCCGAGCGCAAGCGACTGAATGGCTGACAACTTGTGGGCCAGGTCCACCGTCTCCCTTGGTACCGTCACGATAACAATGCCGATGATAATAGAGAGCAATCCACCCGCGCCAACCAGACCCCTTTTGGCTGTGGATTCATCGACTATCGCTGAGGCCAGTTGTGCGAGGCCTGTGGCTATCATCCATATGCCTATCAGTACTGCAGCAGTCATTATTGAGGCCTCCGGCCAGCTTATGATTATCACTCCCAGAATCAGTCCGATAATACTTTCTAGTAGTAGCAACCCCCACTTTTCCTGCTTCCTCGCGTTCGATATCGCATGCACGAGCCCGATTGTCCCTTTCAGCAGGGCCTGGATGCACATTACCACAACGAGAAAGACCAGCGACTGTTCCCACGTGAGCAGGAGGATACCGAAGGCTATGCTAACAATGCCTTTCAGGTGATAAGACCACCATTCGCCTTTACTGAGGTCAATATTCCTTACCTGCTGTAGAAGGCCGGCCTTCTTGTGGCGCCGTTTGAGCGGAGGGCGGTCCTCGCTGGCTCTGGAACCTGTCCCCTTATACTTGCTGATAATTGCATTCCTCCAGGGGAGATATCGCGACTCAATAATATTAGGTTCACTAACACACGTTTATCCATTCCTCGAGGCTTGTGTAAAAGATTGTGTCAGTCCTCCGACACCACGTAGCACACGTAAAATCAAAGTCATAATGCACTCTTTTTCAGATACATTAGCTGTTGAACAGGTTGAGCGACGACCGCTCTGGTGAACTCGCCACCACGGAAGCTTTCTCCCGCGTTGCGGATATCCTGTTCCCATGGACTTGAGCAGTTTTCAACAGCCATTCCGCGGTTATTGTGTATTATGTTAAAATATTTAATTATTAAAATGTGTAACATAATTCGGCGCATCCGGGCATGCCAACCTTTCGCCGGGGGAACCTACAGCAACTCAGAAAAGTGGACATATGAAGGTGTAGCATAGCCAGTTCCAACAGATCCTCAACGGCCGTGACATGAAGCGCGTATTCTGCCGAATGACGTTAGAGAGATACGCACTTGAAAAAGACAGTTGCGTGTATTTCGAACTCGCGATTCACAGTCTCTGGGTGCGGCGCAGGAAGCAACAGCCCTTCGGGCTTTTTTATCGCGGAAAGCGATGAGTGGAGGATAAGAGATTGATAGAAGTACCGTTTGGCGAGAAATCAATCGAGAATTACATCGAGTACGTGGGAACTGAACAGATCGAAAGAGTCAAAGCTCCATCTATCGATCCACTTGACCCGAAGAACATGCCGATGGACCCCGAGGTCGTCAGGGATGCAGTAGCGAGATACGGCGTGGAGCCTGACTTACCCATTGCAGTCCAGGTCTCACGATTCGATCCCTGGAAGGACCCGCTCGGAGTAATAGACGCTGTAGAACTCGCCAGGGAGACTGTTCCAGACCTTCAGCTAGTATTTATCGGGTCAATGGCAAACGATGACCCGGAGGGGTACCATTACTATCGAAAGACCGTTAAAAGAACTGCGGCAATGCCGGGCGTCCTGCTCCTGACGAACGTCGACGGTATCGGAAACCTTGGCGTAAACGCCTTCCAGAGGGCGGCGGATGTAGTTCTGCAGAAATCGATCCGGGAGGGGTTCGGCTTGACCATTAGCGAAGCACTCTGGAAATCCAAAGCGGTCGTCGCGGGCAACGTGGGAGGCATACCGCTTCAGGTCGATGACGGCGTCAACGGCTTCCTGGTTGACAGCGTCGAGGAATGCGCGGATCGAATTGTGCATCTGCTGGGCGACCCTGAAGAACGAGGGAGGTTCGGGCGCGCTGGCCGCGCAAAAGTTCAGCAGCAGTTCCTGACACCGCGACATCTGGAGGACTACCTCAACCTGTTCAAGCGGCTTTCCTCAACCAGGAGCGAAGAGCGGGGTCCGGCGGCTGACCAGAGGTCCGGACTTCCAGACTGCGCGGACAAGGATGGAGGCGCGCGACGCGTCTGATTACCAACCACATGGAGTGATACCGATGCGGCTACTGATCGTTTCGAACAGGGCGCCGGTAAACGTCATTGTTAGAGAAGGGAAGATCAAAATAAGGGGGAGCGCCGGCGGGCTGGCGACGGGCGTAGGCTCTTATATAGAAAAACGCCGCTCCGAAGAGGAACAGAACGACCTCTGGGCTGGGTGGCCCGGCATCGTGGTCGACAGCTCCATGAAGCGGGGCGTCGAGGACCTTCTGCTCTCAAAGCATGGAGTATGGCCGGTCTTTTTGACCGAAGAGAACATTGCACTGTACTACGAGGGGATGTGCAACGAGACGATCTGGCCTCTGTTCCACTACTTTCCGACATACGCTTCCTACAGTGAGAACAACTGGCAGGAATACAAGCGGGTAAACGAGCTATTCTGCGAAGCGGTTATTAAGAAGGCTTCCCCGGGAGATGTGATATGGGTTCACGACTATCACCTGATGCTTCTCCCAGCCCTCATCAGACGGCGGTTGCCGGACGCGCCGATAGGTTTTTTCCTTCACATACCTTTCCCATCGTTCGAGATATTTCGCCTCCTGCCGAGGCGCTGGAGGACCGAGATACTGGAGGGCTTGATTGGTGCTGACCTGATCGGATTTCATACGCAAGAATACACCCAGAACTTCCTTCGGTGCGTGCTGAAGATTACGGGATACGAACACAGCCTTGGCGAGATACACTACGACGGCCGGGTCGTAAAAGCTGAGACCTTTCCGATGGGCATCGACTACAAGAAGTATTCTTCGGCGGCAAACCTCGCACCGATTCAAAAGAGCTATCAAAGCCTGAAGAAAAACCTTGAGGGTGTCAAGGTCGTACTATCGATAGACAGGCTCGACTACACCAAGGGAATAGCAAGCCGCTTGAGGAGCTTCAAAACCTTCCTCGAGGAGAACCCGCAGTGGCACGAAAAGGTTGTCCTGGCTATGGTAGTCGTGCCCTCGCGGACACGCATGGGAGATTATCGCAGAATGAAAAGTGAGATCGACAACCTGGTGGGGGAAATCAACGGCAGATTCGGTCACCTGGGTTGGACGCCCATCCTCTACCAGTATCGATTCCTTCCCCAGAACGAGCTTGTCGCTCATTACCTTTTGGGCGATGTGGCGCTAATAACTCCGAAGCGTGATGGGATGAATCTCATCGCCAAGGAATATCTGGCCACACGAAACGACAGGTCGGGCGCGCTGGTCCTTAGCGAGATGGCCGGCGCTGCACGGGAACTCGGAGAGGCTATCCTCGTGAACCCCGGCCATATCGAGGAGATGTCAGAGGCGATTGCCCAGGCGCTGGAGATGCCCGTTGACGAGCAGGTCAGGAGGATCGGCGCCATGCAGGAACGGCTCCAGCGTTACGACATCGTACGGTGGGCGGAAGATTTCCTGGAATCCCTGGAGAAGATCAAGAATACACAGAACAGCCTGCGCGCCAAGCTGATCGGGCCGGAGGACCGACAGAAGCTCCTCGACGATTTCAGGGTCGCGAAGAGCAGGCTTCTGGCGCTTGACTATGATGGGACCCTGGTTCCTATTGATCAGACACCTGAGCTTGCGCAGCCGACTGTTGCGACCTACGACCTTCTTGGAAAGCTTGCCCGACAGCCCGGTACCTGCGTGGCGGTTATCAGCGGGCGCGACAGGGAAACCCTTGATGGCTGGTTCGGGCCCATGGACGTATCCCTGATAGCCGAGCACGGCGCCTGGATAAGGAATAAGGGTACCGAGTGGAAGACCGTAGCTTCAATTACGCTCGAATGGAAAGATGCTATCTTGCCGCTTCTCGAACGATACGTGGACAGGCTTCCGGGATCTTTTATAGAGGTCAAAGACTACTCGCTGACCTGGCACTACCGCCGCGCCGAGACGGAGCTGAGCGCTCTACGCTCCATGGAGCTGATGGGTGACCTAATCGAATATACGGCAAACATGAACCTTAAGGTTCTCCAGGGGAGCAAGGTGATCGAAGTCAGGCATAGCAGCGTCGACAAAGGCAGCGCCCTTTTCAACATGGTCGGCGACGAAAGATATGACTTCATTCTCGCGATCGGGGACGATTGGACAGACGAAGACCTCTTCAGCGCGCTCCCGGAGACCGCATACACGATGCGAGTGGGACTAGCCACGTCGCTCGCACGCTTTCACCTGGAGAAGCAAGATGAAGTAGAAAACCTGCTGTCGGCGCTGACGAACCTCCCATTTGCTGAGAATACGTCTGTGACAACCGGATAAAATGACCTTGGGGTTAAGTCAGAGGGCGGATACTACACTGATAGTAACAGTAGCATGTTGAATAGATGACCCAAGGAGGGAAACCTGACATGTGCCCTGTTGTGTACCAGGAGATTGGAGAGAAAATTCTTCTTGCCTCGAAAATCATGGTTAACATCCTTGCAGAGTCACTCCTGAGAGAGAAAGTACAGGGTTTGTCGGCGCCGCAGTATCGCATCCTTGACATGATTTTCAATGGGGTGGATATGCCTGCGGAACTGGTCAGAATGCTCGACATCAGTCCACCGGCACTTTCCGGTGTACTCGCGAGGCTCGAAGACGGGGGCTTTATCGATAGAAGCCGCACAAAGGAGGATCGGCGCCGTGTCGTTTTAGAACTAACAAGTGAGGGCAAAGATGTGGTCCGTAGGGTCAATGCCCAAAGGAGTAAGCTGATTAAGGCTGTCCTGGACAGGATGGACGAAGGAACAATCAAACAACTGGAGACCTCGCTTGGAGCCTTTACCGAGAGCTATATTGAGCTGAAGGAAGAAGAGGGTGTAGAGACTCATAATTAAAGACCTGATTCCCGAAGACCCCAATGTACCGAGGGCCTCTTATTAAACAAGTAAAGACCCGGATGTTAGTAAGCTGCATCCTTATACGGAACTGTTCTTGGCGCAGACCGCCGTTTCAATGGTTGGAAGCCAGGGACTGGCTCAGAATGGAGTTCTCGAGTAGTGAACCTTCAATGGGAGGTAGTTGAGGGCACTATGAGGAAAGCGTTCGTTCTGGCAATCATAGCCTTCTGCTGCTTCATGGCCTGCTCGTGCGGCGGGGGAGCTGGAACCGCTGTTAAAAACAGCGGGCTCGAGCTCGTCAGGAGCTATCCCGAGAAACCGTCAGGCGCGAGTGGAGCTCTGGCCGAGGGTACCCTCTACAAGGCCGGTAAGATAAATGTCCCGGTGCTCCAGGGCACGTACGAGCAGATGGGCAAGCAGTACGGCGCTCTGCTGAAGAAGGAGCTGAACGAGGACTATAACGGCGTCGTGGACGGCCTCAAGGGAATCGAAGGCTTGAACCTCGAGGACCTGCAAGAGATGGGGAACTCGGTGTACGAGAAGTACCCCCAGAAGTACAAGGATATAATCAATGGCCTTGCCGAGAGTTCGGGGCTGGGGCTTGCCAAGGCAAAGGTGCTGAACATGCAAGAGATCTACATCAGCACCGCGCTCGTCGACTGGGCCAGGAAGCACATGAGCCAGTGCTCGGGCATGGCCGCCTGGGGCCCATACACCTCTGGTGGCCCCCTTGTGTTTGGCCGCAACTACGACCTGGGTTTCGTCAACCACCAGTACGCTACCATGACCGTGTACAACCCCATCGACGGCAGCATTCCCACCGCGAGCTTCACGTTCGCCGGCTGCATTTATGTTACCAGCGGCATGAACTCCTCGGGGGTATTCCTGGAGCTCAACAACGGTTCGACATCGGACCCGAGCGACCTTACCGCCGAGCGCCCATGGGCACCCGTCGAGCTTTTCTCTTTTCTGGAGCAGTCGACTTCGCTTGACCAGCTCGCGACTTACTTCAACGCGACAAACCCGGACCTGGCATACATAGTCCAGGGCGCGGACAAGAACTCCGCCGCCTCTTTCGAGTGGTCCACTAATGGAGCAGAGATGCGCGGGCCCGACAAGGACGGACTCCTTGTAGCGACAAATCATTTCGTTGACCCCGCATGGGGGATACCGCTGCCGGCGCCGGAGACAGACGTGGACTTCACGGTCAAGCGCAGGGAGAACCTCCTCGCGCTCGGAGAGCAGAACAAGGGGAAGTTAACCCCTGAGGTTATGATGAAGGTCATCTCCACTCCCTTCGAGGACGGCGGGGCGTTCCGCGCGCCCAACCTTACGAGTTACGAGATTGTAGCGCAACCCGCCGAGCTCACTGTTTGGGTCCGAGTGCCCGAGTACCAGGACTGGGTAAAGATAGACCTGAAGCCCTATTTTCTGCAGTAAGAAGCCTGGCGGGCCACATCGAAGCAGGCCCGCTGGTCGGAAGGGTTGTATTCTTCCCCATGGGCGGCATCGTTTCCCTGATGCTCGCGATACTCGCGATCTCAATCGGGAGAAAGGTACACAAGTTCGCCGAGAGCCTCTCTGACGAACAACGCATGCGGCTAAGTTCCTTCATCGACCTCGAGAAGCAGAGGAGATATGCTTCAACGGGTGTTGCCCTCGGCATCATAAGCATAGTGATTAACCCGTTACTGGCTTTCGGGCTGTTAGCTATAATGCGGATTGTTTAGGCTATCAGGGTGTTTTCGTGCTCCGGATCGTGTAATTCAACAGAAAAAGACTATCGGGGTGGACGAGTTGGGTAAGGTCAAGGTCGGCGACATTGAAATTGCCTATCGCGAGTACGGAGCCGGGTTTCCGCTCGTCAAGATAGTCGGCTTCGCGTCCACAATGGATGGAGGCGACCCGGAACTCGTGGCGGCTCTGGCTGAGAGATTCAGGGTCATCGCTTTCGACAACCGGGGCATGGGCGAGACGAGCGCGGGTACACGCCCGTTTACAGTCGAGCAGTTCGCGGAGGACACCGCGGGTCTCATGGACGCTCTGGGGATAGAGCGCGCGCACGTGTTCGGGATCTCCATGGGGGGCTTTATCGCCCAGGAGCTGGCGCTTATCCATCCCGGGAAAGTCGAAAAGTTGGTATTGATGGCTAGTTCTTGCGGGGGTATCGATGCGATCCCCATAAGCCCGGAGATCATGGAGCAGCTCGGCGATTTCTCCGGCACGACCGAGGAAAGACTTGTGCGGATGGCGACGCTGCTCTTCCCGCAGGACTGGCTCTCGGAGCACGAATCGGAAGCGAGGGAGAAATTATCGCTGGCGCCGAGGCCGCCCTCCATCGAAAGCGTGCGGAAGCAGGCCTCCGCGATGCAGCGCTGGCAAGGCGCCTGCGAACGGCTGGACGAACTGAAAGCCCCGACTCTCGTGATCGCGGGCACCGAGGACCAGGTGATAGATCCGTGGAACGCATTGCTCACAGCGAACATGCTGCCCGGCGGAAAGCTCTCGATGCTGGAGGGCGCCGGCCACGGTCTCGCCTTCCAGTGCCCGCTCGACTGCGCCAACCCGATGATTGATTTTCTTGAGTAAGACGGATGCGTTTTCAGAACCCGACCACTTGAGCCTGTACCAGAGCCGCACGCCCGGCACACGCTTTCTCGGTATACCGGTGAGGGAATATCCGACAGAGGGTCAGTCCACAGCCGTATGTGGCTTTTTGTCAGCGAGAACGAGCAGGAGATCATCCGGCTCGAGTGTACAATCCATGTCGCAGACCTGTATTTTTCCGGCCCTTTTTATCGCCAGAAGGTTGTAGTCCCTGGTACGGTTGAGGTCCGCGGTTACCACGCCGTAATCTTTTCCGACCATGTCACCCTCCACCGGGATTTGATAGACCCGGGTGCTTGATTCC
>JAENXM010000234.1 GCA_016649525.1 Actinomycetota bacterium | reverse complement strand
TGGTTTGAAACTGTGACCGGGGGGTTTTTCTTGTGGGGGGTGTGCCCCCCACAATCTATTTCGGGGGGTAACAGCGAGACTGAAGGTCTCGCGCCCTAGGGGGGCTTGCCCCCCTAGGGGAAGCGAGTGAAACGAGCGACGTCACAGGTTCAAGCCCTGTCACGCCCACCATCGTAGATGCGATAGCTCCTTGGTTTGAAACTGTGACCGGGGGGTTTTTCTTGTGGGGGGTGTGCCCCCCACAATCTATTTGAATCGAGATATCCTGCAACCTTGGTTAGCGGTCAGAGGTTGGAGAGCTCTCCCCTGATCGCGTAGCCGACGTTGTTGGCCAGGTCCCCTATCCTCTCCAGGTTCGTCAGCACGTCTATGAACACCACCCCGGTCTGGGGGTCGCACAGCCCGTTGTTCAACCGGACGATATTGTTGTTCCGGTACTGGCTTGCCATCTCGTCAACTCCGTGCTCGAGGTACTGGTACTGCTCGGCCTTCTCCGGGTCTTCCTCCTCGAATGCCTCTACGATTCCATTGAACATCTTCTTGACCTCGGAGGAGATCCTGTTGAGCTCCTCCCAGGCGGTATCGGGGAACTCCAGCCTGTTCTCCGCTTTGCTCTCCGCCAGGTACATGATGTTCTCCGCGTGGTCCGCGGCCCGCTCGATGTCGTTGACCGCGTGCATAAGCGCGACGAGTCTCATGGACTCCGAATCGTCAAGGGTCTCCCTTGACAGCTTGGAGAGGTAGACAGTGACTGACTCCGCGATGTTGTCCACTATCCTTTCCTTCTGCAGCAGGTCATGCTTGGCGGCGCGGTTCATTTTCTTCAACAGGTCCAGGGACTGGCCAATCATCTCGGAGGAGAGCCGGCACATGTAAGCGGCTTCTTTGTTGGCGGCGAGGAGCGCGCCCCAGGGGCTGTGGAGGGTATGGGGGTCGACCGCGAGGGAGTCCCTGTGTGTGGGTGGTTCCTCTCCCCTGACAACGAATTTGACCAGCTTGATGAAAGGGTTGACCAGGGGGAGGCCGATCATGGCTATCGCCAGGCTGAAGAAAGTGTGAGACATCGCTATCTGGCGCGCCAGGGAGGCACCTCCGAAGGCCCAGGTGATAAACCTGTAGAAAAGGGGCAGGATAGGAATGAAGATAATCACCCCGATCGTTTTATACAGCAGGTTCGCCACGGCGGTGCGCTTGGCGGGCCGGCTGGTGCCAATCGAGGCGAGCAGGGCGGTCACGGTAGTGCCTATGTTCGCCCCCAGAACGAACGGGACCGCGACCCGCAGGCCCTCCATGCCACCGGGGAGCACCCCTGACATCGCCATGGCGACCATCATCCCGGTAGTGGCGCTGCTGCTCTGGACTATTCCCGTGAGGACGATGCCTATGAGAATTCCCAGGAAAGGGTTATGGACCGCCGCATCGAGCAGGCTCTTGAACCAGGGCATGTCCTTGAGGGGTGCCACGGCTTCCTTCATCAGGAAAAGCCCCAGGAAGATAAGCCCCAGACCCAGCAGGCCTTCTCCGATGAATTTGTACTTGCGGCCGCTGGAGAGGAAATAGAGGCTGAACCCGATTATTATTAGCAGGAACGCCCAGTTGCCGATGTCGAAGGCCACGATCTGCGCGGTGATCGTGGTCCCTATTCCGGCACCCATCATGACCGCCACAGACGCGGTGAACGTCATGAGGCCCGCGTTCACAAACCCCACCAGCATGGTGGTGGTTACAGAGCTGCTCTGTATCACCACAGTGGCACCGGTCCCCACGGCGGCGCCCAGCCACCGGTTGCTGGTAAGTGACTCGAGGACCCTCTGGAACCGGCCCCCGGCGAGGGTCTGGAATCCCTCGCTCATGAGCGTCATCCCGAAGATGAACACCGCGAGCCCACCAAGTATCCTGACCAGCGTCCACATTAAGACTTCTGCCTCTCGTCGATGGCCTCAGGTTTCCCTGCCTGCTTAGCCTTGGTCTGGGAAGGCAACTGCCCCACGGAAGAATACCGCTCAAATCGTCTGTTTTCAACCACCCGGGTTGGATTTTCTCAGGGATGCGCGGGTGTTCTTGCGGCATTCAAGGTCCATATAGGTGGAGGGTCACCGGTTTGATTCCAGCTCTTTCGCAAGTCTCCAGAGGAAAAGGCCGGCGAGCAGGTTGAACACCGGCGCGAATACCAGGCCGGACTTGCCGAAGGCCCCGAAACCCTCTCCGGTAGCGAGCCATATCGGATCCGCCGAAACTTCCTGCAGCCGCAGGACCGCTACCGCCCTCAGGGCCGCCGGATTCTCCCTCATGACGGCCGCTCCCTTCCACTCCGCACTACAGATGACTCGTGATAATTGCGGATAAGCAGATATTAACATCTCTCGTGCTGTCCAACCCGGGCGGTGTGTGGTGGCGACACAAGGCCTCGGACGTTATTATCTAACAGAGCCATAAGGGGTGCAGAGATGGATGTCGAGCTTACACAGGTGATTAAAAGACTTGCACTCGAAACGGGCGTGGCGAAGGTGGGTGTCGCCGGCCTCGAAAACCTCGCCGGTCCGCCCGAGGCGGACCCTCGGCCGCTTCTGCCAGAGACGACGGCGGTAGTCTCGTTCCTGGTCTTCGAACCGGAAGATGCGATCATGAGGTACCTCTCAAAGGAGGACCCCGAACCGTACCACGACCATTTCTATGAAAACATACAGCTCGTTGGCCGAGTCGGGTTGGCCATAGCAGAGTACCTGCGGTCCTGCGGGTTCCGCGCTCTACCGCTTTCTCCAAACGGTGTTTATGCGGAGGGATCTAATGTGATACAGGGGCTAAAACCCCCGTTCTCACACCGCTACGCGGCCGTGGCGGCGGGCCTCGGAGCATTCGGTTTGAGCGGCAACGTCCTGACTCCCGAGTACGGGGCGCGCGTTTGTCTCGGTTCAGTGATCTGCGACGCTCCGCTGGTGCCGGATCGCCCACTCGACGATAATCCCTGCACTGAATGCGGCAGGTGTCTCAGGTCGTGCCCGGCGGGATTCATGAGTCTTACTGAGAAGGTGACCTTCACAATGGGCGGAAGAGAGATCACCCACTCGAAGAAAGGCCTTCACGCCAGGTGCGTGATAAGCTGCGCCGGTTTTGCCGGGTTGAGCCGCGACGGGAAGTGGTCCACCTGGGCTCCCGCAGACCACC
>JAENXM010000287.1 GCA_016649525.1 Actinomycetota bacterium | reverse complement strand
GGAGAAGCACTGGCGCGACCTCAAGATCGTCCAGCTCTGGCTGGGTGGAAAACAGCTTGCCCAGATGGAGACCGCGCGGTGGTTCTACGAGTGTGAGACGCTGTAGGAGCGAAACATGAGCGAACTCCCATCGCCCCGGAATGGGCCGATAGAGGGGACCAGCAGGGTCCTGAGGGAACTCCTGCGAACGCCAGACTTTAAAAAGACGATAAAGATATTGATCAATGAGCTCGATTCCGAGAACGCGGGCCTGCTCGTCCGCACCTTCTTCTGGGAGGACCCAGAGTTCTTCATCAGCCTGCTCGGTGCGGCACCATCGCTGGTTAACGCAGTGGTCGAGGGGACCCGCGAGTTCTCAGCGCAGATGCTCTCTTTCCCGCCCCGGCTTCTGGCGGGATTCATGCGGGGGATCATCGATGACATCGATGCCGAATCAATCGGTCAGACGGCGGGCAATATGCTGGTTCTGCACTCGCGGCTGAACAGCCTGGAGGACGGTGAACTGAGCGGCGCAGCGGCGCGTTTCTTGGAGGGTGTTGGCAAGGGGTTTAAGAGGTCCCTGGGCGAAGGCAATGAGACCGCCTCTATTGTCGAAGGTCTGGCCGGGTCCATCAGGACTTTCGCGAAAGACAACCCCGAGTTCATGAGAGATGTTATCGTCCCCCTGGCACAGGCCGGGCGCGATGCGCTTGCGATTGCAGAGAAAAGCAAGGACGATTCATGAGGGGCGCTCGATGATGGCCGAAGAAGAAATAGACCCGGAGGTTGCTGGAGGGGCCGGGGCCAGGGTGCTGAGGGAGATAATCAGGACCCCCGCTTTCCAGGAGATAATCAAGACGAATATCTCTGGACTCGAACCCGGGGACGCTCGGGACATGGTCAGGGCGTTCCTACGGGAAGACATTAACCTGTCGATCAGCCTGATGGGCATGAGCCCGGTGGTAATCAATTACCTTGTCGAGGCGGTCCTCGAGCTGGGGCGGCAGCTCGCGGGGTTCCCGCCGGCCCTGCTGGAAACGTTCGTCTCGCAAATGACTTCCGAAATCGATACAGGGGCCATGATGAAAATACCGGAGGTCTACGGACCTCTGCTCGAGGGTATCCTTGAGAGCCCCGAGAGGCAGGAAGCGTTTGCCGCGGCACTGGGACGGCTGGTCACGTCCTCGGCCCGTTTCTTGAACCGCTCGATATCGAGGAATCCCTACTTCCTCCGGGACGTCCTTGCGAACGTCGATATGAAAGAGGTACTGTGGACCGTCGTATCTATATTTCGTTCTATCCTGCTGTCATTGGTCTCGAGTGGTTCGAGGCTGATACGGCGTTAAGGGGTGGTAGTTGTTGAGCGCTAAAGAAATCGAGCCGGGCCAGTCGGCAGAAGAGGCCCGGGATATTCTGAATGCCGTTCGTCGGCTCAAGATAGCCCGGGTGCGGCTGCTCAGGGAGCTATCATGGTTCCTCGATGAGCTTCCGCAGGAAGAGCGGACCGGGTTGCTCAAGATGATCATCGAGGTCTTTGACGGGTCGAGCATGGCGCAGTCCGCGAACAGCATGTCCAGGCTCTTTTTGACGATCCACGAGGAGAGCCCGGGGCTCGCAGGCGAGCTTTTCCCGGATATCGAAGCTTTTTTCACAGAGACCGATTTCGGGAAATTGAGAAAGGCAGTCGACGCGGGGCTCGACTACTGGACCGCCCTGGCCTGTAAATCCTTCGACGTGGCTTCTGACAACCCGGTTGTCATCGCCAACCTCATCGGCATGCTTCCCGCTGTCGTCAACAGCCTCGTGAAAGTCCTCTCATACGGGCTCGGGAATCTCGACATGCCGCCGGAGATAATCGCGAGCTCGCTTTTCAACCTGCTGCTCGAGCTTGACGCCGGCGAGATCGGGCGAACGATAACCTCGGCCTCGAAGATGGTCAACGAAATGCACGAAGGGAACATCGTGCTTGGGCGTGACGAGCCGCGCTTCAAGGCGGTTCTCAGCGAATTCGTTGTGGGAGTGATGGAGACTGCAGATGCGGGGGAGGTCTCGCAGGCCGCGGTAGCCCTTGGAGAGGACCTGGAGACAGCGGCGGGCTCCATGATGGGCCTGCTCAACCGGAATCCGGAGCTTCTTGTCCTTGCAGTCTCCACGTGGGTTTCCCTTTATAACATCCTGGTTCGGACGGCCTCCGGCGTGCTCGGTGAGCTGGGCAAGCTTCCCGATGATGTGCTTTCCCGGTTAGGAGAGGAGATTGTGGGAAAGCTGGATGTAGGCGAGGCCGGGCGCGCCCTGAACTCTATGGCGGCGTTTGCCGGGAGGTTCATGGAAGCGAATCCGGAACTCCTCCGCCGTGTTGTGTCTGATGCTGTGAAAACGGTTGACGGGGAACAACTCGCCGCCGTCCTGCGGGAAGTGTACCGCGATGTAGGT
>JAENXM010000073.1 GCA_016649525.1 Actinomycetota bacterium | reverse complement strand
GCGGAGAGCTTCCGGGAGGCGGTCCAGTCCATCTGGACGGTCAAGGTGGCCGTCGAGCTCGCGCACCCGGTGAACCTCCACTGCTTCGGCCGCCTCGACCAGGACCTCTACATCTATTACAGGAGGGACATCGAGGAGGGGCGCACGACGCCCGACGCGGCGAGGGAACTGCTCGAGGAGCTCCTTCTGAAGGTGATGTCTTTGAACATGCGCCCCGAGTCGAACATCCTCGGCAATTTCTACCACAGGTACCTCGGTTCCACGCCTGTTACCCTGGGCGGGCTGCTCCCCGATGGAAGCGACGGGACAAACGAGCTGACATACCTCTTTCTGCAGGCCGCGCACAACTCGAGGGCCATAACCAATATATCGGTCAGGGTCCACGCCGGGACGGATGCCTCACTGCTCGACGAGGTCGCCCGGTACCTTCACGATGGTACATCCAGCTTCGCGCTCTTCAATGACGCCTCGATAATAGAGGCGATGAGGAGGAGGGGGTTTTCCGAGGAGGACGCGCGGGACTACGCGATAATGGGTTGCGTCGAGGCGTGCTGTCCGGGGAAGACGGGCAGCATGAGCGCCAACGCGCTGCTCCTCGCCCGCCTGCTTGATACAACCCTCCGAAACGGCGACTGCAGGATGATCGCGGGCACCGTGCGGGGCGAGGGATTAAGGACCGGTGACCCCGACTCCTTTTCAAGCTTTGACGAGTTCCTGCAGGCGCTGATCGAGCAGGGTAAGCACTCCATAAAGATGATAGTCGACGGCTCGAACCTGCGGGACAGGCTGTTCGCGGAAAGGCTTCCGGCGCCTTACATCTCCGCGTTCATGGACGGATGTCTGGAGAGCGGCAGGGACGTAACCCGCGGCGGAGCCCGGTACGGGCTCTCCGGGATATCGATGATAAACTCGATAGCGAACCTGGTCGATTCGCTCTACGTCATCAAGAAGCTCGTCTTCGAGGAGAAGAAGTTCACGTTCAGCGAGCTGATGGAGGCCGTGGACGGCGACTTCGAGGATGACGGTGGCATCTACCGGGAGATAAAGAACCTCGGCGGGAAGTGGGGGAACGGCAACCCGGAGACGGACGGCCTGGCGGCTCAGGTGACCAAGGCCCTTTTCGATGAGACATACAAGTACCGTTCCTTTAACGGCGGTCCTTTCGCCGTCTACGTGATAAGCATGACGACCCACACGATCGACGGCAGACTCTCTCTTGCCAGCCCGGACGGCAGGAGGGCGGCCACCCCCTTCGCGGCGAGCTGCAACCCGTACAACGTGGAGCGCTCGGGCGTCACCGCGGCGCTCCGCTCGGTGGCCTCTCTTCCCTTCGAAGACGTGATGGGCTGCGCGGTGAACGTCAGGTTCCACCCCACGGGGATCGGCGACAGGCCTGAGACGAGGGAGAAGTGGGTGAGCCTCGTGCGCACCTACTTCGAGCTGGGCGGGGCGCAGATACAGCCGACCGTGGCGAGCGCCGAGGTTTTGAGGGAAGCGCAGCAGGGCCCGGACTGCTACCCGGACCTCATCGTGAAGGTCGGGGGCTACAGCACCTACTTCGCCGACCTGGGACGCGAGATACAGGACGAGATAATCGCGAGGACCGAGTATCAGTAGGGCTCGAGCTGCGGGGCACTGCTCCGGCGGGAATGGGGGAATGTAGAGATGAATGCGGCAGCCGGGACGAAGGTCCTCGTGACCGGGGCTGACGGCCTGCTGGGAAGCCACATCACCAGGAAGCTGCTCGAAGGGGGTTTTTCGGTGAGGGCGCTCGTACAGCCGGGAAGTAAATCCCCTACTCTCGAGGGCCTGCCGGTGGAACGGGTGACCGGCGACATCCTGTCCGGGGAGAGTCTCGAGGGCGCGGTGAAAGGTTGCGGACACGTCTTCCACTGCGCGGCGATCACCGACATGTGGGCCGATAAGGATCTGACCTGGAGGGTGAACTTCGACGGCACCAGGAACGTTCTGGATGCCTGCGTGCGGGAGGGGATCGGCCGGCTCGTTTTCATCGGCTCGGCGAGCTCTTTCCAGTTCGGCACGCTGGATAATCCGGGCGACGAGAGCGACCCGTTCCCCGAGGTCTACCGCGGGCAGGCCTACCACAAGTCGAAGCACAGGGCGATGAACCTGGTTAAAGAATACGTTGCCGAGAAGGGCCTCGACGCTGTGGTTGTCGCCCCCACCTTCATGATCGGCTCCTACGACTACAGGCCGAGCGGCGGGGAGCTCATCGCGCAGTACATAAAGCGCGGCATGAGGTACGTCTCTCACGGCGGGAGGAACTTCGTGAACGCGAGGGACGCCGCCGATGCCGCGGTGAGGGCACTCGAGCGCGGGGGGACCGGCGAGGTTTACATCGCGGGAAACAAGAATCTCACATATTTCGACTTCTTCTCCAAGGTGGCAGACATAGCGGCCACAAAGCCGCCCAGATGGGTTCTCCCGAATGCGCTGGTGCTCGCGGTCGGGGCGGCAGGCTCGGCCTACCGCGCGGTCTCGAGGCGGCCGGCGCTAATCGACCTGCGGATAGCGAGGCTGTCGTTGTGCACGACCTATTACAACCCTGGCAAGGCGATGTCCGAACTCGGGATGGAGAAGACCCCGATAGAGGTAGCGATAGAGGAATCGGTGGAAAGCTTGAAGCAGTACGGTCATCTGTAGAGGGGCGCTGTGGACTACTTCGAGGACAAAGTGGCGCTGGTCACAGGGGCAAGCCGCGGGGTGGGCTTCGCGACGGCGAGGGAACTGGTCCTGCGGGGGGCAAAGGTCGTCATCACCGCGAGGGGTGAGGAGCGGCTCGAGGACTCCAGAAGGAAGCTCGTCGACATGGGCGGCGAGGTCGTCTCGCGGACCGGGGATGTCGGCATCTGGGACGACGCGGCCTCAATGGTCAGCGCTGCTACCGAGGACTTCGGGAGGCTCGACATACTCGTAAACAACGCAGGCGTCTCCATGCGGGGGGACTTCCAGGAGCTCTCCCCGGAGGTCTGCTCGCAGGTCCTTGCGACCAACCTCACCGGGAGCATAAACGTCACCAGGGCGGCGGTCGAGCATATCATCGAATCGAAGGGCAATATCGCGTTTATTTCGAGCATCGCGGGGCTCTTCGGCATGCCCGGGGCTTCGATATACAGCGCGGGCAAGGGAGGTCTCACCGGGCTGTCGGAGTCGCTGAGGCTCGAGCTCGCTGACGCGGGGGTCCATGTGGGGGTCGCCTACCTCGGGTTCACGGAGCACGACCCGGAGAAGAGGATACTGGCGGCCGACGGAGAGCTCGTCCCACCCGACAGGCCTGCGCACCACCCGCAGGCGCTGGCGGCGAAACTGATACTGAATATGATTGAGAAGAGGAAGAGGAGAATCGTCATGACCCCTGCCGGGAAGGCGGGCTGGATCGCATACCGCATTTCGCCCTGGATGGTGGAGAGGCTGATCCTCTGGGCGAAATCCAGCCGGATCGGGATCTACAGGCGCTTCTCGTAGTGGGTTCTATGCGGCGAGGAGCCAGAAGGGGGTAACGCTGATGGGCTTTGTGAAGACCGGGGAGGAGCTCGACGCCTATTACGGGCTCGCGTACAGGAAGTTTTACGGTGCCGAGATGCTCGGGCTCATGTTCGAGACGAAACCGGAGATAATAAAGAGGCTTCTTCCGCCGCCGCTCGAGCCCGGTGAAAACCCCACCGGGATGATGTTCATAGCGCACTACCCCAAGACCAACCTGGGGCCGGGCTACAGGGAGGGCGCCCTCTTCATCGCCTGCAGATACGGGGACGAGACCGGCAGCTACTGCCTCTCCATGCCGGTCGACGACGAGACCAGGATGCACAACGGAAGGGATATATACGGTTTTCCCAAGAAGCTCGCGGTGATTCACACCGAGAGGGAAGGGCAGGAGGTTACGGGTCGGGTGGAGAGGAACGGCGTGCGCTTCGTGGAGATAAAGGCGAGCCTTACGGGTTCCCTGCCGGAGCTTCCCGAGCTCGGGCCGGTCTTTCTCTTCAAGGGAATGCCGAGGGCGGACCTCGAGCCCGGTTTTGACGGCCCCGTGCACCTGGTCAGGCAGAAGACGGATATCGAGATGAAGTCCTTCGAGATAGGGACCGGGGAGCTCACGCTGCAGGAATCCGATGCGGACCCGTGGGCGGAGGTAGAGGTGACGAAGGTGCTCGTCTACTTCTACCTGGTGAGCGATAACACGATGCAGCCCGGCCGTGTGGTGGCCGAGGTGGATCCCGAGGAGTACCTTCCCTACTACTACAAGATGACGGACCTATACACCGGGGAGTAGGCGCAGAAGAAGGCGGGGGGCGGAACAATGGTCGATTTCGAAATAGACGAGACACAGGAGATGATGGTCGCGACCGCCGGGGAGTTCGGCGAGGGGGTCGTGCAGGCGGCGGAGGTCGAGCTCGACAGGATCGCTGACCCAGAGGAGGTCTTTTCAAGCGATTTGTTCCGGGACGTTATGAGGAAGGCCTACGGGATCGGCCTTCACAAGATGGCCCTCTCGCAGGAGCACGGCGGGCTGGGGCTCGACCCCATCACGACGGGGATGGTCTGGGAGGAGCTCTCCAGATACGGTACGGGCTTCGCCGCGACACTCATGCCGATCTCGATCGTGCCGCAGGTCGTCGCATTCGTCGCCTCGCAGAACAAAGGACTGATGGAGAAGTACGTGCTGCCTTTCTGCGAGGATACCGAGGCCCGCCACGTGAGCGCCTGGGGAAGCAGCGAGCCGGACGTCGGGTCGGACGGCAAGAACTACGCCGATTTGAGCGTCCATCACCGCACCGCGGCGGAGGGGAAAGGCGGCGTATATACCATCAACGGGACGAAGTCCGACTTCGTCACCAACGGCGGGATCGCCAGCATGTACCTGGTATTCGCCTGCATAGACCCGTCGCTGGGGATAAAGGGCTCCGGGACCTTCGTAGTCCCGGCCGATGCGCCGGGGCTCTCGACCGGCCGGGCGCTCGACAAGATCGGGCTCAGGGTCCAGAACCAGGCCGCGGTCTACTTCGAGGGGGTCGAGGTCCCCGAGGACCACATGATATTCCCCCCGGGTGAGAACTATCCCTTCCTCCACAACGCGATAGTCACCGTGGGCAACCTCGGCGTGGGTTACCTGGCGGTCGGCCTGATGCGGGCCGCCTACGAGGAGGCCCTCGCGTACTCGAAGCAGAGGGTGCAGTGGGGAAAGCCGATTTTCGAACACCAGTTGATAGCGGAGAAGCTCCTTAACATCTTCATCGCGATCGAGAGCTCGCGCGCGTTCCTGCAGAAGGGGAGCTGGCTCTGTAAGACCGGGTTCCCTGGCGATCTCAAGACGAGCCTGGCGGCCAAGATCTACGCGACCGACCAGGCGGTGAGGCACACTTCGGAGATGGTGCAGGTCCTTGGCGGGTACGGGATATCCAGGGACCATCCCCTGGAGAAGCACATGAGGGACGCCAAGCTCCTGCAGATCATGGACGGGACCAACGAGACGCTCATGATGAAGGCGGGGTCCCTCCTCTAGACGAACCGGTGCGAACAATATATCTTACGGGCAGCCGTCCTTGGATTGATTCAACTGTATACAGGCGATCGGGGTGATAATGCAGGTACTCTGGGTTGCGCTGGCGGGGTTCGGTGTGGCGCTGGTGTTTTCGATGGTGGGCTCTGGCGGCTCGCAGATACTGGTGCCGATCCTGTTCTGGCTCGGGTTCGAGTTCCTGCCGGGCGCGATACCGCTCGCGCTCTGGATGGGCGCCGTTATCTGTTTCTCGGCGGGGGTCCTCTATTACCGGAGAGGGCTCGTCATGTTAAAGATGGCGATACCCTTCGGCTCCGCTGTGCTGGCGGGCTCGATTATCGGGGCTCTCGCCAGCTTTCCGATGGAATCGAACCCCATGATGATATTCTTCGCGGCCTCGAATATCTTCATGGGGATTGTCATCCTGCTCGGCAAAGGCATGAAAGAGAGGACCCTCTCGCGCAAGGCGGAAATATGGCTCAGTATCATACTGGGAATAGGAGTCGGTTTCATGCTGGGGTTCGCCGGGCGGGACGGCGGGCCGTTCGTGGTGGCGATTCTCATACTGCTCGGCTTCGAGGCCAAAGAAGCGGCAGCCACTACGACTCTGGTCCTGGCTTCCGGGTGTCTCGCGGCGTTCCTCACCCACCTTCCCCACGCGACGATAGGCTGGGAGCCGATCCTGGCCGGGGGGCTCGCCTGCCTGGTCGGGGCCCAGATCGGGTCGCGTTTCATGACGGTGAAGCTTGACTCGAGAGCGGTAAGATTGATCCTTGCCTGGGTGATGATCGTCATCGGGGTGATACTGCTGGTGCAGGGCATTATTAACTGGTAGTGCAACACCGGTGCCAGGCACCCGATGTGTCACTCAGATTATCTTCTCACCGTGCGCCTGCACCTTCTCTATGAAAAGTCTCACAAGGAGAAGGCTGTTGTTCGTCGAGGGGATACCGGGTATCCATGTGGGATAAAAGGGTTCAGGCAGGGGGAAGTGACACAGATATGCTTCTACGTCCGTGATTTTCATCGTTTTCTCCCTTCAGCGCTGCACACCAGTTTTATTGACGGTTTGGTGAATCGTCACTGGACATCAAAGTCTCTCATACCATATCGTTTTACGGCGAGGCGGGATTTACGTTTTCTGTTTGCCGGGGGGTTTTGCATGTCGGTTGCCATGGCGGTGGGCGCGCACCCCGACGACATCGAGTTCGCGATGGCCGGAACACTCCTCCTCCTCAAGGAGGCGGGAGCCGAGATACACATGTGGAACCTTGCGAACGGCTGCTTCGGGACCGCGGTTCACGAACGCGAGGAGATAATCGAGCTCAGGTGGGAGGAGGCGCAGGAGTCGGCGCGCGATGCCTGCGCCGCAATACACCCACCGCTAGTCGATGACCTCGCGATCGTCTATGAGGTCGCCCTCGTTGCTCGCGTCGCGGCTGTTGTGCGTACCGTCAAGCCCGACATCCTGTTGATCCCTTCTCCGCAGGATTACATGGAGGACCACAGCAATACGAGCCGGCTTCTTGTGACGGCCGCGTTCGCCCGCGGTATGAAAAACTATGAGACAGACCCGCCGACGGAGCCGTGGGCGGGGGACATGGTACTTTACCATGCGATGCCCCATGGCCTGCGAGATATGCTTCGCAGGATTGTCAGGCCGGGCATGTACGTTGACGTGGAGCCCGTTCTTGACATGAAGCGCGCGATGCTGGCCAGACACCGCACCCAGGAGGAGTGGCTCGACGCGAGCCAGGGAGTAGGCTCCTACCTGGACGAGATGGAGGCCATGAGCCGGAAGGTCGGCGAGATGTCAGGGCGGTTCACCTTCGCCGAGGGATGGAGGCGTCACTCTCATTTCGGTTTCAGTCCCACGGAATCAGATCCGCTCAAGAAACTGCTTAAAGACAGGTGCTGGGCTGACCCGCTCTACGAACAGGAGCTCGGTTAGCAGGTGAAGGAAGTCTGGCAAGGAGGGGCGGATGGCCCGTGCGATGAGCAATGTGGCGCCGGGATGGTGGGACTATACGACGCTCGAGCCGGCGCTCTTGAAAGACGCGGCTGGACTCGAGGAAAAAGACATCGCCGGGCTCGAGCGCCCGGGCTTCCGCATCAGCTTTTACGATACGCTCGAGGAGTTCTATCTCGCCGAGGCGCTGGAGTACATCGACGCGTGGCAGCAGGCGACGCCCGACAACCCCACCGGGATCTGCGGCCCGATCGGCCCGACGGAGCAACTCCCGCTGGTGGCGCTCATCGTGAACAGCCTCGGGCTGAAGCTTCAGTATGCCCACTTCTGGGCGATGGACGAGTGGCTCGAGGAAGGGAAGGCCGTTGATATCTCCTACCCCCTGTCTTTTGCGAAGGCCGACATGGACCTG
>JAENXM010000027.1 GCA_016649525.1 Actinomycetota bacterium | reverse complement strand
TCCTGCACCAGTTGCCTGTAGGAAGCACCCGGACCGGCCAGAGCGAAAACCCTGGCCGCCACCGGCTGACCCGCAACAGTGCAGGGCTCGCCGCATACGAGCTGCCCCTTCCCGACATCGCCGGGCCTGCACACTGCCTCCGTGGTGACGTCGCCCTTCGAACCGAGGTCCTCGGCGAGTGCGATCCTGATAATCCCCTCCGCCTTGTCAGCTATGTCCACGGTTCAGCCGTTCCTCTCGGCCGTTCTCGAAAGGTTTTAGCCCGGCCTCTCAGGCCGGGGTCCGCACCGGGCTAAGAGCCCGGTCTAAATCTGTCGGGTCCTCACCGGGCTAAGAGCCCGGTCTAAATATGTTGGGTCGAAAGGGACGAGGACCACGCGAGCTGCGGCCTCTTCTTCACCTTCACTTCACCATCCTCGAGGGTCATGTCGATATGGTTACGCCAGTTCCAGTCATCGGCATCCGGGAAGTCACGCCGGCGGTGGCAGCCCCGCGATTCCTGTCGGAACAGCGCGGCTGTCGCGATGAGGTGCGCGACAGTGAACATGTCCTTGAGTTCCATTCCCGGCAGGTCGAAGTATTCGGTCATCAGGACATCCTCGTTGCCCCTCTGGAACTCGAGCGCCTCGCGAAGCCCTTTCGCGCATCGGACCATGCCCACCGAATCTAGCATCAACTCCCTCAGGTTCCCTTTCAGGAGGTCCTCCCGGATGCTCGGGCCCGCCCACTTCTCCGAATAGGAGATGGCCGGACGCCACAGCGGCGCCCCCGGTTCGAGGGAGCCTTCGAGGGACGAGGCGATGCGCCTGGCGAAGACGAGGCCTTCCAGAAGGGAATTGGACGCGAGACGGTTCGCCCCGTGCACCCCGGTGCAGGCGACCTCCCCGCAGGCAAGGACGCCTGGTATGTCCGTCTTGCCCCACAGGTCTGTCACGACGCCGCCGCTCATGTAGTGCGCGGCCGGCGACACCGGTATGCGGTGCCGCGTGATGTCGATACCGGCCTGCATGCAGTGCTCGTAGATCTGGGGGTACCTTTCCTTCAGCCGGGCGGCGCCGATGCGCCGCACGTCGAGGTAGAGATGGTTCCGCTGCTGTTCCTTCATGACCTCGACCATACGCGCCACCACGATGTCACGCGGGGCCAGGTCGGCAAGCGGGTGCACACCCTCCATTATCCTGTCACCCTCGAAATCGACGAGTACCGCGCCGTCACCCCGGATCGCCTCGCTTATCAGGAACTTCGGTTCCTCGGGGATGTGAAGCGCGGTCGGGTGGAACTGGACGAACTCCACGTCGCTTACCCTGGCGCCCGCCCGGAATGCCATCGCTATCCCATCCCCCGTGCAGATGGTCGGGTTTGTGGTTACCAGGTAGACCTCGCCCATACCGCCTGTGGCAAGGACCACGGCCTGCGCCCATATGACCATCAATGTCTTGCGGCGGGTGTCGAGGGCCAGCGCCCCCTTGAACGAACCATCCTCGAGGAGCAGGTCAACGACAAAAATGTATTCCATGACCTCGACGTTGGAATCGCGCACCAGGGCGTTCCCCAGTGCTTCCTCTACCTCTGAGCCGGTTGCGTCACCTCTGGCATGCACCACCCGCCGGTGGGAGTGCCCACCCTCCATGGCGAGGTCGAGTTTTCCATCTGTCATGTCGAATCCCGCATGGTAGTGCTCGAGGAGCTCCATCACCCGATCCGGACCCTCATCCACCAGAACGGCGGTCGCCTCCGGATCGCAGAGACCGGCGCCGGCATCCAGGGTATCCTGGATGTGGGACTCGCGGGAGTCGTGCTCATCGATTACCGCCGCAATACCTCCCTGCGCATGGCGTGTCGTCGAGACCTGCAGTTCCGACTTCGTCACAAGCAGAACCCGACAGAAGCGCGAGAGCTGGAGCGCCGCTGAAAGCCCGGCAACCCCGCTTCCCGCCACCAGTACATCGCACTCAAGCGCGGGCAGTTTGTCGGTGTTGAACGAGAGAAGGTAGCGCGGGATCATCCGAGGGCCAGCATCCTTTCGACCGCCCCGAGGGCGCGCACTCTGATTTCCTCGGGGACCGTCACCCTGGGCTCGAGGGTCTGCAGGGCCCAGAGGACCTTCGATAACGTGATCAGCTTCATGTTGGGGCAGATATGTTCACCCGCCGGCGGATAGAACATCTTTTCAGGAACGGCTTTGGAAAGAGGGTAAAGCATGCCCTCCTCGGTGCAGACGATGAACTCCTCGGCGGTCGATGCGAGCGCGGCGTCGATCATCCCGGATGTGGAGCGTATATGATGCGCCATGGCCAGGATCTGCGGGCGGCACTCCGGGTGTGCTATGACCTCCACGCCGGGATGGTTCGAGAGGGCCTCCAGCACCTGCTCGAGAGTTATCTCCTCGTGGACGGGGCAGTAGCCGTTCCAGGCTATTATCCGCTTGTCTACCTGCCCCTCCACGTAAGCGGCGAGGTTGCGGTCGGGTACGAACAACACGGTGTCCTCCTCCACCGCGTTCACCACCTGTACAGCGTTAGATGAAGTACAGCAGTAGCCGCTTTCGGCCTTCACCGCGGCCGATGTGTTCACGTAGGATATGACGACCGAGCCCGGGTTCTCCGAGTGCATCTTCCCGACCTCTTCGGGGGTAGCCATGTCCGCGAGCGGGCAGCCCGCCTCGGGCTCGGGCAGCAGTATGACCTTTTCGGGGCTGAGGATGTAAGCGGTCTCCGCCATGAAGTGGACGCCGCAGAAAACTACGACATCCGCGTCTGTGCCGGAGGCCTGTCGCGCAAGACCCAGCGAATCCCCCGTGTAGTCTGCGATATCCTGGATCTCGGGGCGCTGGTAGTTGTGTGCGAGGATGACGGCGTTGCGCTCCTGCTTGGCCTTCTCAACCTGCTCCGCTATCGCCAGGTCATCCAGCAGGATCTCGTCGATATGGTCGAGCTCTCCGACCTCGCTCTTTTGATTCGCCATACGTGCCTCACACGCGGGGATCAGGTCGCCCAGCGAAGGCCCTGAGGAAAATCAACAGAAATCGTCTGCCGTCAGGTGGTCCTCGATCATCTCGGGTCGGTTCTGCTCGTCAACGAATACGATGCGAGGGTGGTACCGGGAAGCCTCGGGCTCGGGAACCGACACGAAGGAAGATATGATGACGCGATCCCCTTTGTGGACAAGCCGCGCCGCTGCGCCGTTCATACAGATCTCTCCGGATTCCGGGGCGCTCTCTATCACGTAGGTGACCACCCGGTTCCCGTTATCCAGATCCCACACGTTCACCTGCTCGTAGGGGACCAGGTCGGCAAGGTCCATCAGCCGCCGGTCGACGGTGATGCTCCCCTCGTAATGGATGTCGGCATCCGTGACTGTCGCCCTGTGGATCTTGCTCTTCAGCATAAAACGAAGGATGTGCTCCATCCATATCACTCCACGTCAAAAACCATGCTGTCTATCAGCCTGGCCACACCGACCCGGGCCGCCAGAGCCACAAGTACCTCCCCTGATAGCTCTGGAAGTGGCTGCAGATAGATATTATCACAGATCACTATATACTCAAGGTTCACGAGCGCTTCGGTGGATATCACCTTCTCCATGTCTCCGCGTATTACCTCAGCGTTTCTCGCACCTGATTCTATGAGCGACGCGGCGGTCTCGAGCGACCGGTACAGGACCGTGGCCGCGCGCCGCTCTTCCTGGGACAGGTAGCTGTTGCGGCTGCTCATGGCCAGGCCGTCCTCTTCCCTGACCGTGGGGACCGCTACCATCTCCAAGGGAAAGTTCAGGTCCTCGGCCATCCTTTTTATAATGACGAGCTGCTGGGCGTCCTTCTGACCGAAGTACGCCTTGTGCGCGGGGATGATGTTGAAGAGTTTCGCGACGACGGCCGCGACCCCGTCGAAGTGCCCCGGACGTATGGCCCCGCACATGACCTTCGAGATCTCTTCGACGCTGACCGAAGTCTGGAACCCTTCCGGGTACATCTGTTCCGCGCCCGGCGAAAAGAGGTAATCGACCCCGACCTCTTCCGCGAGGGCGCCGTCGCGCTCGAAATCCCGCGGGTAAGCGTCGTAGTCCTCCGCCGGGCCGAACTGGGTCGGGTTGACGAAAAGGGATACCACGACCACGTCGCATTCGGCGCGCGCCCTGCGCATCAGCTCGAGGTGCCCCTCGTGGAAAAATCCCATAGTCGGCACAAGGCCGACCACACGGCCGGCGGCCCGAGCCCGCTCGACCAGGCCACGCATCCGATCCATGTCCCTTACTGTCTCCACCGCTCCCCTCTCAATGGGGTCAGGTCTTGAAACGTGAATTATTGGCCACTATTAAACTGACCACTATTAAGCCCGGCCTCTCAGGCCGGGATCGGGTAACCGGGCTAAGAGCCCTGCCTAAATAATAATATCCGGTAACCGGGCTAAGAGCCCGGTCTAAATATCTAAATAATAATTCACGTTTCAAGACCTGACCCCGTCAGTAATGACCTCATCTTTTCAATGGTATCCTCGTCAAGCTCGCCGCGCTTCACCACCAGGCGAAGCCCGTAAAGTGAGACCGACCTGTAGAGCTCCGAGATGTCGGGGTCGAAACGCTCAAGAGCTGCAAGGTTCGCCGCGAGTGTTCCCACGTCCCCGCGGGCGAGCGGGCCGGTCAGGGACTCGGCCGGGCCGATCCGCCCTATGTTCTCGATGGTGGCGCGAACGAGCGGCATGAACGCCTCGGTTGCCTCCCGCTCCAAGAACCCGAGCCCCAGGCACGCCTCAAACGCAGCATACTCCACCATAGTGAGGAGATTGCAGGCTACGACCGCCGCCGCATGGTACAGAGCCTTGTCGCCCTCCTTCACAAGCAGCGCGCTTCCGTCCATGTCCTCCACGAACCCACGCGCCCAGGGTTCGACCTCCGCGGAGCAGGTCACCGCGAACGTCGAACCCGGAAGCGACCCGATCGCTCCCTCGAGGTCCGCGAAAGTCTGAAGCGGATGGACGCAAAGAGTCGTGGCGCCCCGCTCGCGCGCGGAATCCAGTGCCGAGATTGGAACGGCCCCGCTCATATGGATGAATATCTTACCGGTTACGTCGAGATCCGATTCCGCGACATTGAGGCATACTCCTTCAATAGAGTCGTCGGGAGTAGTTATCATGACTATCTCCGCGTCCTTCGCAGCCTGAATGCAATCGAACGTTGCCTCCGCTCCGGTCAGTCTTGCAGCGCGCTCCAGGTTCTGCCCGTTCAAGTCGCACACCTTTATTACTTTATATCCGTGGGATAAAAGGACAGAGGCGACCGCGGTCCCGACCTTTCCCGCCCCGATCACCGATACTCTCCTGGCCATGTCCATCTCGCTTAAAACTCGATCCTCAACTCCGTGTCTAGCTGTACCCGGCTGTCATCGGCCAGCCTCTCGAGCAGGTCGACAAGTGGCATCCCGTCCGGAAGAACCGCACCCGGCTCCACCTCGAGCAGCGGCTCGAGCGCGAACCTCCTCTCGACAAGCCTCGGATGAGGTATCTCGAGGCCCGGTTTATTTATATTGATGTCCCCGTAAAGGAGTATGTCCACATCGAGCGTGCGAGGCCCCCAGCGCTCTTCTCTCTGCCTGTCCCTCTCGCCCTCTATCCTCTTCGCAAGGGCAAGGAGCTCGCGGGGCTCAAGCGTCGTACTGACAGCCACTACGGCGTTCAGAAACTCGGGCTGCTCGGGACCCCCGACCGGCTCCGTGCGGTAGACACTCGAGACCGCAACCACCTCGACCCCATCCGCCCCGGCGAGCGAGGACACACCCGCCTGAAGATGCCCGAGGCGGTCACCCAGGTTAGAGCCGAGCCCGAGGAAGGAGCGCATCAACCGGTCCCGCGCTCGCGGCTCACAGAGACCCCGACCCATCCCACCGACACCGACAGGGGGGCCTCCGGCTTCTTCACGGTAACCGTCGCCTTCCGCGCCCCGGGAAGCGCGATAAGGTACTCAGCTATCTTAGCAGCCAGGGTCTCGATCAGGTTGTAACGCTCACCTGTGGCGATCCGGGAAACCGAATCCGCGACCTTGGTGTAATCCACCGTTTCAGAGATGTCATCGCCTTCTATGGCCGCGCTCGAATCAACCTCTATCTCCACGTCGAACAGGAAGTCCTGCCCTTTTTCCATCTCCCCGGGCAGGACTCCGTGATGAGCGAAAACCTTTAGATCGCTTATCAGGATACGTTCCAAGGGGCAGCCTTTCAGTCGGGCCTTTCTTTGCCCGCCATAGCATCGGCCATCCTGACGGCATCCAGCATTTCCGTGACGTCGTGCACCCTTACGATGTCCACTCCGCGTGCGATGGCGAACGCAACCGTCGATGCGCTCCCCATCAACCTCTCTTCCGCCGGCCGGTCGAGCACGGCGCCGATGAAACTCTTGCGGGAGGTCCCCAGCAGGAGCGGGTAGCCCAGGCTCCTGAACTCGGCAAGGCGCCGCATTATCTCGAGGTTGTGCTCGAGGGTCTTCCCGAATCCTATCCCGGGGTCAACGATTACCTTCCCCCTTTCGACGCCGGCCTGAATCGCGAGCTCCGCCAGCTCGCGCAGGAACCTGGTGATGTCGCCTACCACGTCGTTATAGGTCGGGTTATCCTGCATGTCCCTCGGGGTGCCCTGCATGTGCATGATGACGACCGGGACACCGCGCTCGGCGACAAGCGGAATCATGCCGGGGTCGAACCTGAGGCCGCTTACGCCGTTGACGATGGAGGCCCCCGCGTCAAGGGCTCGCCTCGCCACCTCCGCCTTGCCGGTATCGATGGAGATGGGAACCCCGATCTCGCCCGCGACAGACTCGATGACGGGGATGGTCCGCCCCAGTTCCTCGTCGAGGCTCACCGCATCCGCCCCCGGCCGGGTCGACTCGCCCCCGATGTCGACGATATCTACCCCTTCGCTGGCCATGGCGAGGGCCCTCTCCCGCGCCTTCTCGAAACTGTCGAACTGACCGCCGTCCGAGAAGGAGTCCGGGGTGACGTTGAGCACCCCCATCACCAGCGTGCGGCCGCCCAGCGGCAGGTGATACTCGCCTGCGACTATCTCGCGAGGCGATTCCGAATCGGGAAAGATCCCGCGGAAAAGCGCCTTCAGTTCGTCCGCGAGCCCGGCGAGCCCGAACGGCTGCACTGAGAGGTTCTTGACCGCCTGTCGGAACTGCGTGACTGTGCCCATCATGATCACCCGGACAGGCTCGGTGCTTTTGAGCAGGGTGTCCCGGGGAGTCGCACACTCTCCGCCTTTGGAGAGCATGACCTGCTTTACGATGTTAGCCGCGCGAGCCTGAACGTTCTCGACGGACACCACCGCGTAGCTCATCTTGCGGCTCATGATGGCGGCTCCGCCTTTGTCCGAGCCCAGTTCCTGGAGCAGCCCGCGCGCGTCCGGCAGGCTCTCCACCCAGACCAACCTTGGATTGTGACCTGCGCCCGGGACTCCCGCTTCTTCCGACAAGGCCTGCCTCGCTACCCTTTAGCTCTTATGAGTGACAAGACCTCGGCCCTGCTCGCGGCACTGGTGTAGAAGACACCGCGAACCGCCGAGGTCACGGTCACCGTCCCGGGCTTTTTAACGCCCCGCATGGACATACAGAGATGCTCCGCCTCGATCACCACCAGGACACCGAGAGCGTTGAGGCCCTCCATGATGGTATCCGCGATCTGGGTGGTAAGCCTTTCCTGTACCTGGAGCCGCCTGGACAAAACGTCCACGACGCGCACCAGCTTGCTTATCCCCGTTATCTGGCCCGACTCGCCGGGTAGGTAGGCGACATGGGCTTTACCTATGAACGGCATAAGGTGATGCTCGCAGACGGAATAGAGCGGGATGTCCCGGACGATGATCATCTCCTCGTGCTCCTCGGCGAACTGGGCCTGCAGGATGTCCTTCGCAGGTTCATTCAGTCCGGAGAATATCTCCTCGTACATACCCGCGACCCGTTTAGGTGTAAGTAGGAGCCCTTCCCTCTCCTGATCCTCACCGATGCCATCGAGGATCATCCGAACCGCTTCTTCTATCTTCGCTCGGTCCAATTTAAACCTCCAGCCTTTAACGCAATCGGGCGCCTTGCCGGCGCCTCACCTATTCTGCCAGAAAGAGCGGCTAAAGGGAACTCCTACGGTCGTAAGAGGACCGGGCTGAGGTTTTTAGCCCGGCCTCTTAGGCCGGAAGACAAAAGGAGGTTTTTAGCCCGGCCTCTTAGGCCGGAAGAGAAACCGGGCTGAGAGCCCGGTCTAAATAACGCGGTATGGAATAACGCGGTATGGAATCACGCGGTATGGAACGCAGAACTTACTCGGGCTGGACCTCCGGTTTCGGGGCCGCCCCGGGTTTGGGGGTCTTCTTTCCCCTCGGACGGCGGATCTCCGGTTTCTCGGGCTCTCCGGCCTCTTCGCCCTGCTTGCCCTCCAGGAACTTCTGGTAGGCCTCCTTGGGGTCGCCCTCGAGGAGCCCCAGGAGCTCTTCCTTGCCTATCGTTTCCCTGTCTATCAGTATCTTCGCGATGACATCGAGGCGCTCGCGCTGTTCGTTGATGATACGCTCGGCCTCCTTGTGTGCCTCGTCAATGAGGCGCCGCACCTCCTGGTCTATCTCGTAGGCCACCTTGTCCGAGTAGTTCGGCTCGGCTGCGAAGTCGCGGCCGAGGAAGACCTGCTCCTGCTTGTGTCCCAGCGTCATCGGGCCGAGCTTGTCGCTCATGCCGTACTCCATGATCATCTGCCTGGCTATCTTGGTTGCCTGCTCGATGTCGTTCTGGTCACCCGTAGTTATCTCGCCGAAGATCATCTCCTCCGAAACGCGTCCGCCGAGAAGCATGGCGAGCTCGTCTACCAGCTCTGAGCGGGTAACCAGGTACTTGTCCTCGGTCGGCAGCGTCAGCGTGTAGCCGAGCGCCCGCCCCCTGGGTATTATGGAGATCTTGTGGACCGGGTCGGCGTTGGGCAGCGTGTGCGCGACCAGGGCGTGCCCCGCCTCGTGGTAGGCGATTATCTCTTTCTCGCGTTCGCTTATGAGTCGCGTCTTCTTCTCGGGGCCGGCGACCACGCGGTCGATAGCCTCCTCCATCTCGATCATGTCCACGAGCTTCTTACCGTGGCGCGCCGACAGCAGAGCCGCTTCGTTGGCCATGTTCGCAAGATCCGCGCCGGTGAACCCGGGCGTGCGCCTGGCAACGACGTCTATGTCTATGTCGGGTGCGAGCGGCTTGCCTTTGGCGTGGACTTTCAGAATCGCCTTGCGGCCCTCGAGGTCGGGCCTGTCCACCACGATCTGCCGGTCGAACCGCCCGGGGCGAAGGAGGGCCGGGTCGAGGATGTCGGGCCTGTTGGTGGCAGCGATGAGGATGACACCCGCCTTCGTCTCGAACCCGTCCATCTCGACGAGCAACTGGTTGAGGGTCTGCTCCCTCTCGTCATGTCCGCCGCCGAGCCCGGCGCCGCGGTGCCGGCCGACCGCGTCTATCTCGTCCACGAAGATGATACAGGGCGCGTTGCTCTTGGCCTGCTCGAACAGGTCCCTGACCCGTGCCGCGCCCACGCCGACGAACATCTCGACGAAGTCAGAACCGGATATGCTGAAGAACGGTACGCCCGCCTCGCCGGCGACAGCGCGCGCGAGGAGCGTCTTGCCCGAGCCGGGAGGGCCGTACAGCAGAACGCCCTTGGGTATCTTCGCGCCCAGGGCCTGGAACTTGACCGGGTTCTCCAGGAACTCCTTGACCTCCAGGAGCTCCTCGACGGCTTCATCGACCCCCGCCACGTCCTCGAAGGTGACCTTGGGCATGTCCTTCGTCACCTGCCTGGCCTTGCTCTTCCCGAATGACATCACCTTGTTTCCCCCGCCCTGCATCTGCTGGACGAAGAAGAGGATGAGCCCGATCATGAGGAGCAGCGGCAGGATGTTGATGACGACCGCCAGGATGCTCGTGCCGGTCTGCGGATCGACCTCGATCTTTATGTCCTTCCCCTTGCGGAGCTCCATTACGATATCAAAATCCGCAGGGAAGGCGGTCTTGAACTTCTCCTTGTTGCGAAGGACGCCATCTATCTTCTGGTCGCGGTTGAATATCTTGACCGATTCTACGTTGTCCTTCTCGACCTGCCCCGTGAACCAGGAGAAATTCTGCTCCTTCGGGGGCTCGCGCCAGGGAGGGTTGACCACGAGCAGGATCACCAGTACAAGTATCACCAGCCAGAAGATCGCGGTCTTTGCATATTTTCTCATCCACACCATATCCCGTTAATAAAATAGCCGACAGCCGGGTCGGCCTGGCTTATACTATGTTATTCGGAAATTATTGTACCATAGTTGAGCGGCACAGCAGCCATGACGCAGGACAACTTTGACACTATCGGTGCCAGGCACCGATAGTGTCATTTTTTAACGCTGGCGATGTAGGGGAGGTTCCGGTAGCTCTCGGCACAGTCGAGGCCGTAGCCGACGACGAAGACATCGGGAATAGAAAACCCCTCGTATTTGACGGGTAGTTCGACCTTGTTCGCGACCTGCTTGTTCAAAAGAGCGCATATCTCGAGCGAAGCCGGCCCACGAGCCGTGAGGCTCCTTAGCAGGTAGTTGAGGGTCAGCCCGGTATCTATGATGTCCTCGACGAGGAGGACGTGACGGCCGGTTATGTCTTTATCCAGGTCCTTCAGGATGCGGACCACCCCGGAGGTCTTTGTCGCCGAACCGTAGGAGGAAATCGCCATGAAATCGAACTCAAGTGGGACATCGATCAGCCTGGCCAGGTCCGCGAGGAAGATGAAGGCGCCCTTGAGGATGCCGATGAGGAGGAGCGGGCTGCCTTCAGCGCCCTCCCTGTAATCCTCTGTGATCCGGCGGGCGAGATCGCCGACCTTCGACCTTATCTGTTCCTCTGTGTAGACAACCTCGCCGATCTCGGGTCTTTCCAAGGCTTACCTCCTGCCAGCGCTAATCATATTCGCCATCCGGCCCGACGGACAACCTCATCGCCCTCTTTTCCTCACCCTCGAGGCGGAAGCGGTCATCCAGCCGGTGCCCCACCACCCAGACCACGAGCCCCGCGGAAAGAACCAGCCAGCAGTTCTTCCTTTCGCGCCTCGGCAGCTTGATATCGGTGAAGAAATCGGAGAGCTTCTTTGCCCCGGGAGCGCCAAGCGGCTCGAACCTGTCTCCAGCAGCGGGATGCCTGACCTCCAGCGGGAAGCGCAGGTCCGGCCGTACGAACTCGACCGTCGGGCTTCCCCCGAACTCGACCTCTTCGATGCCGACCTCCTGCGCGGAGAAGACCATGCCGCTCCCCGGCAGGGGCAAGCTCCCGGGCTTATCGAGCGTGACGACGGGAAGCGCTTCTCCTTCCTTCCCGATACGAAAAACGATGTCCCCGTACTCGCGCTCGGCCACCACCGAGCGAGGAAGGTCGAGCCTCGCGCCCGTTTGCCCGCCCACGACTTTTCCCAGGACGCCCATGACGTGGCGCCAGGCTATCGGGCTCTCGCCGGGCATGAGCTCTGCCCAGGACTCCCTGAGCACCCCGCGCTGCAGCGCGCCCGGGAGTTGCCCGAACTCCTCCGCGTCAAAGCGGACTTCGCCATCTTTTAAGACGGCAAGTCGCTTAAATGCGTCGGCTACCTGCTCTCCAACCAGCCGTTTATCAAGTGCAAGGGACTCGACCTCGCGCAGGATCACTTCCTTTATCCCGGGACCGAACTCGCCTTCAAGGAAAGGAACGAGCCGGTTGCGCACCCGGTTCCTGAGATAGGTATCGTCGAGGTTGCTCGAATCATGCCGCGGCTCCACGTCCAGATTGTCGCAGTAGTCCTCCACTTCTACGCGCCAGACATCGATCAACGGCCTTATTATCCTGCCCGAGACCGGCGGTATGCCGCCGAGACCCGAGAGCCCCGCGCCCTGGATTATCCGCATGAGGAACGTCTCGACCTGGTCGTCGGCCGTATGTCCCGGCGCCACCCTGTCGGCCGCAACCTCATCCGCGTAAGACAAAAGCCTTTCCAGCCGGACCTTCCTCGCGACGTCCTGCGGGGAACGGTCACTGCCGCGGACTATCGAAGGGACGTCCACCGCTATGGCCCTGGATGGCAGCCCCAGCTGGCGCGAGAGCCCTTCCACGAACGCGGCGTCGGCCGCGGACTCCTCTCCCCTGAACATGTGGTCGAGGTGGAAAACGAAAAGCTCGAGTCCCATATCGGCAGTCAGGCCCGACAGGAAAAAGAGCAGCGCGACCGAATCGGGCCCGCCGGAAACGCTCACCACAACACGCTCGCCTCCCGCGAGCATGCGGTAACGCTTCATGGTCTCGAGCGCCTTTACCACAAGGCCGCGATCAGCTTTCATAAGCGCACTCCGGGAAACCGCATTCTCTGATAAACCTCATAAAAAAGTCCATTGCTATGTTAGACCCGGGAAAGCCCTGTTTCAAACGAACGGTATCCCCGCTCAGGGCGCCGGCTTGCCCTGCGCCGGGCTGCCGTCGATGAAGCCGCGTTCGTTCCTTACGGTCATCCCGGTCCCGAGCTCCCGGCAGTACCCCGCGACGGTACCGAG
>JAENXM010000212.1 GCA_016649525.1 Actinomycetota bacterium | reverse complement strand
GTGACCTCGGCCTGCTCGGGGATGCCGTGGTCCATGAGCTCGATGTAGAAATTTCCGTCCCCGAAAATCCTCGCGTAATCATCCGCGGCGCGGCCCGCGGCCTCTGCGTCGCCCTCGAGAAGCCGCTTCGGTATCTCGCCCTTGAGGCAGGCGCTCAACGCGACGAGGCCCTCGCTGTGGTCCGCCAGGACCTCTTTGTCGACCCTGGGCCTGTAGTAGAAACCTTCGGTGAAACCCCTGGTCACTATCCTCATGAGGTTCTGGTAACCTGCGTTGTTCAAAGCGATAAGGACTAGGTGATAGGGTTGCTCGTCAAGGCCGGTGTCCTTTTTGAGCCTGCCCCCGGGGGCGATATAGACCTCGGAGCCCAGTATCGGCCGGATTTCCAGATCGACCGCCTTCTGGTAGAACTCCAGCGCGCCGTACATGACCCCGTGGTCGGTTATTGCGAGTGAGTCCATCCCCATCTCTTTTGCAGCCCCGAGCGCCGCATCGATCCGACAGGCTCCGTCAAGGATGGAGTATTCAGTATGAAGATGGAGATGCGTGAACGGCTGAGACAACTTTATCTCCTGGTCTGGCTCCTTCCAGGCCGTATTATAATTCTTTGAGGGCTCCTCGTTTCCTTCGCCGTTTGATGTCCCTGGCGAGGTATATAATCAATCATAACAGTACGAGACGACAGCAGAAGGATAATTCCATGAAAATCAGTTACAGCGCGATCTCCAGCTATCAGAACTGTCCACTTGCGTATAAGTTCCAGTACGTGGATAAGCTACCGACGGCTCCATCCCCCGCTCTCAGCTTCGGGCAGAGCTTTCACGAGGCTCTCCGGTGGTTCTACGATGTCCCGACGGAGGACCCGTATTCGCTTCAGGAGCTCATTGACCGTCTCGAGACTTGCTGGGTGAGCGACGGGTATTCGTCACCGGAGGAGGAAGCCCGTTACTTCCTCCAGGCCAGGTCGGCTATCGAACTCTTTTACCGGAACATCGGCGATTTCAGGATGCCCGCCGCGCTCGAGCACCGTTTTCTGATCGACCTGGGATTCTGTCACCTGAGCGGGGTGATAGACCGCCTGGACAAGGACCCCGAGGCCGGTTTCGAGATCGTCGACTACAAGACGAACAGGCGACTGCCGCCCGCGAAGAGGCTCTACAACGACCTGCAACTTCCCATCTACCATATAGCCGTAGAGAGGATATGGGAGGTATCTCCCGAAAAGGTGACATTCCACTACCTGCTCATTAACCACCGGCACAGCATGGTGATCACCCCGGAGAGGGCCGAAGGAGCGCTCGCCGAGATCCGGAGGGTCGTAGGCTGTATCGAGAGCGAGGCCTTCGAACCTGAAAAGAACCCGCTTTGCCCATGGTGCGACTACATAGAGATATGCCCCGTATGGGAGGGAAAGGCCATCCCTCAGAAGACAACCCGGTCACCGGCGCTCGAAATCGGAGAAGCTGTAGACGAGATCCTTTTATCCGAGAGAAAGGTCGCCCGGTCCCTTGCGCGTATCGAGGGCCTCAAGAGCGTCGTATCTTCATACCTTGAAGAGCATGGCATCGACAAGGTCGGCGGCAGTCGGGGCGTAGCCTTCATCGGTAAGGACGGTTCCCTCTCCTGGCACGAAGGGGATTCCTAGTCCTTCACCCGCTTCTGCACTCACTGTCAGTAGCGGCCGTCATTGGGGTTTGCACTAGAATTCTGTAAAATAATGATTCACCAGACAGTTATTTTCATTAGCGCGACGATTCATCGTGAAGGCGAGTCAGATGATCATAGTTATGTCGACCGGGGCAACCGAGAAGCAGATAAAGAGCGTCATCGACAAGGTCCATTCTTATGGCCTTCGAACCCACCCGATCTACGGAGTACGCAAGACCGTCATCGGGGTAATCGGCGACAACAAGACGGTGGTCGTCGAGAGCATGAGCGGGATGCCCGGGGTCGAGAGCATCATCCCGATCCTTCAGCCCTACAAGTTCGCGGGCCGTGAAGCCCATCCCGACGACTCTGTCATAGAGCTGGATGGGGTCAGGATCGGAGGCCGTGAGGTCGTGGTCATAGCGGGCCCATGCGCGGTCGAGGGCCGCGAGCAGCTCATGGGCATCGCAAGGAGGGTCAAGAAGAGCGGCGCGAGTTTGCTGAGGGGCGGCGCCTACAAGCCGCGGACCTCACCGTACTCTTTCCAGGGACTCGGTGAGGAGGCCCTCAAACTGCTGGCCGAGGCGCGGGAAGAGACCGGCCTCCTTGTGATAACCGAGGTCACCGACCCTCGCAACGTGGATCTCGTCGGCCAGTACGCGGACATCCTGCAGGTCGGGGCGCGCAACATGCAGAACTTCGTGTTGCTTACAGAGGTCGGTATGAGCGGCCACCCGGTGATGCTGAAGAGAGGCCCGAGCTCTACCATCACGGACCTTCTCCTTGCCGCCGAGTACGTCATCATAGAGGGCAACAGGGACATAATACTCTGCGAGAGAGGGATAACGACATTCGAGAGCTATACCCGCAACACGCTCGACCTGTCAGCGGTGCCGGCGATCAAGCACGTAAGCCACCTCCCGGTGGTCGTTGACCCGTCGCACGCCACAGGAAAATCGCACCTCGTGGAGCCGATGTGCCTGGCCGCAATAGCATCTGGCGCGGACGGGCTGATGGTGGAGGTCCATCCCGACCCGGACCAGGCTCTCTGCGACGGACCCCAGGCGCTGACACTCGACGGTTTCGATCGGATGATGGACAAGATAAAGGCCATCGCCGATATCGTCGGGCGAGAGATCTAGCCCGTTGGGTTCGCCCTCAGGTATTCAAGGACCTGCTTCAGGTCATCAGGCAGCTCAGAATGAAAATCCAGGGGTTCTCCCGATACCGGATGCGTAAAGCGAAGCCTGAACGCATGGAGGAACTGCCTGGAGAGACCGAGCTCGCGCCTGGCCTTCCCCCGTGAATACTCCGGGTCGCCCGCCAGGGGGTGCCCGATGTGCGAGAAGTGTACCCTGATCTGGTGTGTCCGGCCTGTCTCAAGCGATACCTCTACCAGCGTGTATCCTGCTGGAAACCTCTCGGTCACCTTGAAATCCGTGACCGCGTTCCTGCCGTCGTGCTGCCTGACAGCCATCCGTTTGCGGTTCGAGTCGCTCCTGCCCATCGGCGCGTCTATCTTCCCGCGCTCGGCGGTGATATGCCCGGTGACAAGGGCGATGTATTCTCGCTCGACCTCGCGGTTCTTGACCTTTTCAACCATTTCCAGGTAAACGCCTTCGGTGCGCGCTACCGCGACGAGCCCGGACGTGTCACGGTCAAGCCTGTGGAAAATACCGGGGCGGCCGGAACCTCCGACACCGGCGATATCAGGGTACCGTGAGAGAAGGGCGTTCAACAGAGTCTGCCCCGAGTGCCCGGGCCCCGGGTACATGACCATGCCAGCGGGCTTGTCGATTACGACGATCGACTCGTCTTCGTAGACCACGTTCAGGGCGATGTCCTCAGGTACGACCTGTTCCGGTTCCGGCGGCGGTATCTCCCAGGTAACC
>JAENXM010000122.1 GCA_016649525.1 Actinomycetota bacterium | reverse complement strand
GGCAAGGGCGACGGCGAGCCCGCCCTCGGAGAGGTCGTGCGCCGAGGCCAGCATGCCTGACCCCGCCGCCCGGGTAAGGCATTCTACGAGGCCCTTCTCCGCGGACCAGTCGATAGAAGGTGGAGGACCGGCGACCCTGCCGTGAATGACCTTCAGGTACTCACTGCCGCCGAGCTCGTCCTTCGTCTCGCCGAGCAGGACAACTAGGTCTCCCCCTCGGACAAAGGCGGTCCCAACCCTGTTGTCCACGTCGTCGAGGAGCCCCAGCATGCCGATCACCGGGGTCGGGTATATCGCCTCCCCGAACGACTCGTTATAGAAGCTCACGTTCCCGCCGACGACCGGGGTCTCGAGCTGCGCGCATCCCTCGGCCAGGCCCTCCACCGCGCGGCAGAACTGCCAGAAGATGCCGGGCTTCTCCGGGTTGCCGAAGTTGAGACAGTTGGTCAGGGCAACCGGGGTGGCGCCGGTGCAGGCGAGGTTCCGGCCGCTCTCGGCCACCGCTATCTGCGCCCCCACGTACGGGTCGAGGTAGCAGTATCGCCCGTTGCAGTCGCACGTGAGCGCAAGCGCGGTCTTTACCCCTATGACCCGAAGGACCGCGGCATCCCCTCCGGGCAAAACCACGGTGTTCACCCTGACCATGTGGTCGTACTGGTGATACACCCAGTGCCGGCTGCAGATATTGGGCGAGCCCAGGAGCTTGAGAAGGGTGTCTCCCAGGTCGCCGGGCGGCGGGAGCGTTCCCGGGTCAAAAGCCGCCACCTCATCGATGTAGATGGGTTTCTCCTGGTCGCGGTGGTACTCCGGCCCGCGGGCGAGAGAGCTCGCCGGGACCTCCGCCACGACCTCGCCGCCCATCAGGAGCCTGAGTGTATCGCCCTCGGTAACGCGGGCAAGCGGCGTCGCGTCCAGGCCCCATTTGCTGCACACGCCCAGGACCTTCTCGAGGTTATCCTCGGTGCAGATGGCGAACATCCTCTCCTGGGACTCGGACATCATTATCTCGATCGGCTCCATGCCCGGCTCCCGCAACGGCACCTTCGAGATATCGACATCCATCCCGCAGCCGCCTCGCTCCGCGGTCTCGCAGGTCGCGCAGGTCAGGCCCGCTCCACCCAGGTCCTGGAGCCCGACCAGCAGTCCACTCTCAAGCATCTCGAGGCACGCCTCGATGAGAAGCTTCTCTGTGAACGGATCGCCGACCTGGACACTCGGGCGTTTCTCCACCGACGTCTCGTCGAACTCCTGTGAGGCGAGCACGCTCACCCCGCCGATCCCGTCCCTGCCGGTGCTGGAACCCATCAGCACACCCACGCTCCCCGGCACCGAGGCCTGACCTCGTATGAGGCGCTCGACGGGCATTATCCCCAGGCACATGACGTTCACGAGCGGGTTCTCCTCGTAGGAGTCCTCGAAGTAGACGTCGCCCGCGACCGTCGGGATGCCCAGGCAGTTCCCGTAAGACGCTATCCCGGCGACGACACCGTCAAAAAGGTAGCGGGTGCGCGCGTTTTCGAGCGAGCCGAACCTCAGGGGATCGAGGCCGGCGATCGGGCGCGCGCCCATGGTGAAGATGTCCCTTACGATGCCCCCGACACCCGTCGCCGCTCCCTGGAACGGCTCGACCGCGCTCGGGTGGTTGTGAGATTCCATCTTGAACACCACGGCCATCCCGTCCCCGATATCGACAACGCCGGCGTTCTCGCCCGGACCCACCAGCACCCTCGGGCCCGTCGTCGGCAGCTTGCGCAGCTGCTCCTTCGAGCTCTTGTAACTGCAGTGCTCCGACCACATCACAGAGTACATGCCGAGCTCCACCTTGTTCGGCTCCCGGCCAAGGACCTCGACTATGTCCTCGTACTCGCTCGTGGTGAGGCCCAGTTCTTCGTAAAGCTCCGCCAATTTTTTTCACTCCCGGCTAGCCACCGCCCAGCGGCGGGTAGATCGAAACGACATCATCGGGCTTGAGTTTCGTCTTCTTGCCCCTCAGGTGGTCGATGTTCTCGCCGTTCACCAGCACGGTACTTATTTTCAAGTACCGGTCCAGCTTTCCTCCATATTCGCGCGAGAGTTTCTCCAGAAGCTCTTTCACGGAATTTGCCTGGACGTCGGTCTTGCGGCCACCGGCGACTTTTACCAACGTCGCATAGAACTTCACCGTGGGCAAGCGCGCTCCTTACAGGCTACAGCGCGGGCAAATCGCAGACAGATTATACCAATAATTAGTTTGGGGTCAGGTCTTGATTCTTGCGTTATGACACTGTAGCCAAATCAATCGCAACAACGCAAGAATCAAGACCTGACCCCAAACTTAAAAACAGCCCAGCTGGCACTCGACAATCTTGATCTCCAGCAGGTCGAGCGCGCGGCCCACAAGGGGTATAGGAACGCCGAGCTCCCCCGCGAGCTGCTGCGCTCGGGCGCACGGTATCCTTCCCTCTTTCGCTTCCCTCTTTACCGCCTCAATCACTCTTTCGGGGATGTCTTCCGGCATCTCTCCTCCTCCGATCCGGGACCGCGCAAGGTCGATCGCTTTCCAGAATGCGCGCTCCCTGCCTTTCTCGTCACTGTAGATGAGCACCTTACGGGCGCCTGTGGCTTCCTTTACGGCCTTCTCTATGCCGACCTCCGACATACCCTCGAAGGCGGGCCCCCATTCGATCAACACCAGGTCCGCTTCCTTCAGCGCATCGATCTCCTCGAGCGGAACATCGATAAAGAGAACCTTGAAGTCCGGCGCCCCGCCCGCGATCGTGCCCATCTACCTAAATCCCGCCGCGCTCTCCATGTCCTCCGGCGAGTTGATGTTGTACAGCAGCCTGCCCGTCGGGTCGAAACGCCTCAGTGCCTCCCACAGCAGGTAATGCACTGATACCTCGCGGTAGAAATCGGTGACCTTCAGGTTCCCAGAATCGGCCTGCCTCCCGATGGCACCCACGCAGTCCCCGCGATAGGCGGCGTGCAGGGGCTCGAGTCCCTTCGGTGTCCGGGGCACCGAGACCTGGTAGCCCGCCAGCCCATCCATCACGAAAGCGACCGCTTCCCGCTTGATAAAAGGCATGTCGCACGCGAGGATGAAGTTCTCGTCGGAATCCGACAGCCGGAGGCCGCTCAATATCCCCCCGAGAGGTCCCTTGCCTTTGACCGGCTCCTCCACCACCCTGACACCATCCTTCGCATAAACTGAGAGGTGCTCCATCCTCTCGGCATTCCCTACGATGAGTATCTCTTTGAAAAGGCCGTCAATGACCTCGAGTTGGATATCGATGACCCGGCGGCCGGCCACCTCCATGAAGGCCTTATCTCCCGGCATCCGCCTGCTCTCGCCGCCGGCAAGGATTATCCCGGTCGCCATCAACCGCCGCCTACCCTCTCGGGGTGCGAATAGACGTTGAAGCTCCCGTTCCTGAGGAACCCGACCAGGGTGACCCCCGTCTTCCTTCCAACTTCCACGCCGAGGGCGGTCGGCGCGGAGACAGAGCACAGGAGGGGTATCCCGGCCCTTGCTCCCTTGAGTACCATCTCGTAGCTCAACCTGCCGGAGAGGATAAGGCCTTTGTCGGCCGTCGATTCCCCTGAAAGCAGGAGGTACCCCAGGACCTTGTCCACGGCGTTATGCCTTCCCACGTCCTCCTTGACCACGAGGACCCGCCCGCCGGTGTCGAAGACCCCCGCCCCGTGCGTACCGCCCGTCTTGCGAAAGACCTCCTGTCCTTCGAGCAGGAGGTCGGGCACCCTGGAGACGACCTCGGGGGAGAAGCGAACGTCACTGTCCACCTCGATGCCGGCAAGGTCAATCTCCCGCTCCAGGTCAGCGCCTCCGCAGCCGGTCCTCACAACCCTCGCCACGTCGAAGCGCTCCGCGCCGGAAGCGAGCTTCGCCCTCATCTCCACCAGGTTGCCGGGGGCGCCGGGTGCGACTTCTCCAGGAGACTCCCCCTCGAGACAGTGATGAAGCAACTCGATATCCTCGCGGCTCGAGATAAGGCCCTCGCTGAAGCAGAAACCCGCGGCCAGCACGGCGTCATCGCCGGGAAGGCGCATCAGGTAGACAAGCGGCTGGCCGTTGAGCCTTACCTCGAGCGGCTCCTCGCGCGCGACAACATCATCGGCCGGGCACTTCTCGCCCCCGTGGTAACGTACTATCTCCGTTCCGGCAAGGCCGGGGTTTTCTTCCTCGTCCAACTGCAACCCCTACAGCGATTCGTGTACGGATTGAATATACACTACGTGCTCTCGTTCTCCAACGAGATATACAGGGAGAAAAGAGGTGTAGGAGCGAGGGTGGCTAGACGGCGCGCCTCGCGCCGGTGCCCCTGCCGATAACCTCGTACAGCTTCCCGATGAGGACCTCCGGGCGGAACGGCTTCGTGATGTACCCCTGCGCGCCGAGCGACATACCCCTTTCGAGATGCTCGTAGCCGGCCTTGGCGGTGACAAAGATGATCGGGACGTCCCTCGTCGCCGGGTCGAGCTTCAACGCCCTGCAAACATCGAACCCGTCTATGTCGGGCATCATGATGTCCAGCAGCACGACGTCCGGCAGTTCCCTCTTCGTGACCATCAATGCCTTCACCCCGCTGAAGGCTTCCAGGACCTTGAACCCCCTCGGCTCGAGCATTATCCTTAGGAGCTTGCACATGGCCGGGTCGTCATCCACAGCCAGCACCTTGACGATACCGTTGGGCTCTACTGAGGCAGCCGAATCATCGGGTCGCGGTGAAGGACCCGACGAAGATGGAGGTCTCTCTTCAAAGAAAGCCACGGTATACCCCTCGTCCTGTATGGCAAACGGACCGACGCCCCGGTCTTTCATTAATATCGGCAATTCGCACCATTAAGTGAATACCGAAAAGGGCTCCAGCGCGCAATGATTAAAATCAATGGTTTCGAGAGGAACGAAGGCGATAAAGTGATGAATCTCCTTGACCGATAGTCTTATCGAAACTAGCATAGCGGGGTAGATAGTCTGAACTTGTGATTTACGGTGGTGAATCCTGTTGAACAACAACACGACGGTGCTCCTGGAGGACGTGTCCAAGATATACCAGATGGGCGAGGTCCGGGTTAACGCCCTGAAAGAGGTGAGCCTGACGGTCTCGAAGGGGGAGTTCGTCGTCGTGCTCGGCCCGAGCGGCTCCGGAAAGACCACGATGCTCAACTGTATCGGGGGCATAGACTCGCCGACCAGCGGGACCATCGTCGTCGGCGGAAATGACATCTCGAGGCTCAACGAGAAGGAGCTGACCAAGTTCCGCCGCGACACCGTCGGCTTCATCTTCCAGTTCTTCAACCTCATACCCACTCTCACCGCCAAGGAGAACGTGGAGTTCGCCCTCGACCTGGTGCCAAAGGAGAAGAGGGGCTCGGCTCAAGATGTTCTCGAGCAGGTCGGGCTGGGTGACCGGGCCAACCACTTCCCGAGCCAGCTGTCTGGAGGGGAGCAGCAGAGGGTCGCCGTCGCACGCGCGCTGGCGAAGCGGCCCCCGGTCGTGCTGTGCGACGAGCCGACCGGAGAGCTCGACTTCGACACCGGGAAGATGGTCTTGAGACT
>JAENXM010000006.1 GCA_016649525.1 Actinomycetota bacterium | reverse complement strand
GGCCCAGAACGCAGCGACCAGCGGCGCCATAGCCGCGCAGAAAACGACGAAGCAGGCAGCGAGCCTGAATAGAAAGATTCCCTCGAGCTGAACCCAGGTAAGGTTCTTCGTGAGCTTTTTAGACTTGATGGGCCAGCGTTTTATGGTCATGTTCTCGATCGCGGCGAAGGGCTTTATGTCGGCCTTCTCCGTGATCGTCAGGCGGTAGGCAGCGCTGAACAGAAAAACCGCGACGAACGTGCCGAGCCACGCGATTACTGGAACGTCTATCAGGTAGAAGCTCTTCAGGTTCCAGGTCCACCAGTGGTTGGTAACGGCGATCGGCTCGATGAGGAGGTAGAAAACGAGCGCTATGCCTCCCGTGACTGCTGACTTCACCCATACTCCGCGCTTCTTCACCAGCGCGTTCGCGGCGAGGTATGAGGTCGCGGTCACCATGTAGAAGAGCAGGAGCGAGACAAGCGGGACTAGGCCCAGCCATATGATGTGTCCGCCCAGCGGATAATGCTTGAAGTAGTCGTTCTGCGCGTACCAGAAGAAGTTCATGACGCCGGTGAGCACCGCGACGGTCTCGATCGCCAGCGAGAAAAGCACGGAGCCGAGCAGGAACATCCAGTTGCGCCTCTTGCCGAGGGAGCGGCGCGCCCCGTAGTAGAAGGCGAGGAACAAGATGAAAACGGCTGCCTCGAAGACGATGACGTTCGCTTTCATCTGGCGATACCCTCTTTGCGCGCCTGCCGCATGGCAATGTAGATGAAGATGCCGAGGACGATCGACAGGACCAGTACGAAGATGATGAAGCCGCGCCCACTTACCCCGTTCGCAAGCTTGGCGAGATTGCCTATGCCCTTCGTTTCCTCGCCGGGACCATTGCTCTTTTTCTCTGTACCCTGGGTGGCTGAACTCTGGGTCGCGGACTGATCCGGAATGGTAATGCTGCTTTCGGACGGTGGGACCGTCACCGTTGGAGACTCCTCTCCGGTGGGCTGGGTCTGCAGGGCGTACAGGGCGCCTTCCTGGAGGGCGATTGAAGGTCCGCCCGCATCCAATACGCCTACTCCCTTATCCTTGTCGGGCGCCATCGGGAGCCCGCCCTGGCCGGGGGAAACCGGGATCTGCGTCCCTTCAGGTAATTGCGTCCCTTCAGGTAATTGCGTCCCTTCAGGTAATTGCGTCCCTTCAGGTAATTGCGTCCCTTCAGGAAACTGTGTTCCCGTTGGAAGCTGCTGACCTCCCGTTTGCTGCGGTATCGAGGGCGCTTTCGCCGGCGGTTTCTCGAGGACGTTCCGCGGGTTCTTCGCGAGATCGTTCGATAAATATCCCATGACGAACAGGAAGACAACGAGCAGTGACGCCGTCACGAATACGATGGTAAGGCCTTTTCGAACCGTTTTACGGGTCGGCTCCTCCTCGATGAGGTCCATGTAGGACTTGTATTGTTCCAGCTCTATCCGTTTGTTCGCCATCTATTTACCTCTATGACTTTGTCGTATTTTAGCACAACGCGCCCGAGGCGGTGAGGCGCTACAATGGTGCCAGGCACCATTGTTGAATATAATCGTGTGGTCGGATTGATTGCCGGGATAAAATAGGTAATTGAGATGGAACGAAAGATTAGGGTCCTACTCGGCAAGCCCGGTCTGGACGGGCACGACAGGGGTATCCTCATAGTCGGACATGCTCTCAGGGACGCCGGGATGGAGGTGGTCTACTCGGGGCTGAAGCAGACACCAGAGGACCTCGTCGAGGCGGCGCTGCAGGAGGACGTCGATGTGTTAGTCCTCTCCATACTCTCCGGCGCACACTTGGCCCTTATCCCCAGGGTAATGGAACTGCTTCGCGAGCGTGAAGCCACGGATATACTCGTTCTCCTGGGAGGGGTGATACCGCCGGATGATGCCGGGGTGATGGTGCGTGAGCACGGTGTAGCGAAAGTCTTCGGCCCCGGGACGGACACCCGGGACATCGTGGCCTATATCAGTGAACGGAAGGGGAGCCGGTGAAGGAATCAGCTGTCGACCTGTATAAAAGCCTTCTCGAGGGTGACCGGCGCGCGGCCGCGCGCCTTATCACCATGGTGGAGAACGGCGATCCTGAATCCAGAGAGGTCCTCCGCCAGTTACACCGCTACTCAGGGAAGGCACACATAATCGGCCTCACCGGCTCGCCGGGCTCGGGGAAGAGTACCCTCGCCCGCGGGCTGGCTTCTCACTACCGCCAGGAGGGACTATCAGTCGGGATAATAGCAGTTGACCCGACCAGCGCCTTCACCGGGGGAGCGCTGCTCGGGGACCGCATTCGTATGCAGGAGCTCTCTGCCGATCCCGGGGTCTTCATAAGGAGCATGGGTAGCCGTGGGGCGCTGGGAGGCCTGGCGGTCGCCACGAACGGCGTCATCAACATCCTCGACGCGTTCGGCAAGGACGTGATCATGGTGGAGACTGTAGGTGCCGGCCAGGTCGAGATAGAGGTGGTCAAGTTCACCCATACCTGCCTGGTCATCACCATGCCGGGCGGCGGCGATGAGATACAGGCTATAAAGGCCGGGATACTCGAGATCGGCGACATATTCGTGGTGAACAAGTCCGACCGGGAAGGCGCGCCCCGCACTGCCGCTGACCTCGAGATGATGCTCGAGACAAAGCCTGGATACGACGGGGCGGCATGGAAACCCCCGATTATCTCGACCGTGGCCCTTGAGGGAGAAGGGGTCGTGGAACTTGCTGCCGCGATAAACTCGCACCGGCAGTTCCTGGAAGAGAGTGGGAAGCTCGAGGAGAAGACGATTCAGCGGATGAAGGCCGAGGTGCGGGAGATACTGAGTCAGAAAGTCGGGCGCGCAGCTGAAGAAGCACTGACCTCCGAAGGCCCAGGCGAGGAGCTTCTCAGACGGATGGCCGCACGAGAGATAGACCCCCATACGGCGGCTGACGAGATAGCCGGTTACCTTTTCAAGGGAACCCGGGATTAACCGGCAGGCAGCGTGCGCCAGGCGGTCCAATCGGATATTATCTTATGCAACCCCTCTGACCGGGCATTCCGGGAGGTAGTTTATGACGGAGAAAAAAGGCAAGGATCCGCAGCTTGCCCTGGCCCGAATAAGGGGAATAATGGTGGACCCGGCACGCTTCTCCACGGACGAAGATGCGATTTCCGCATACCTCGAACCGGGTGAGGGTGCCACGAACCTGCTGGCGGTCGCATTTCCGAGGGGCGTTGAGGACATCCGTGAGGTCCTGGAGGTAGCCCGCGGCTATCAACTCTCGGTATATACACCGGTGCCATGGGGGCTCAACCCCCCTCGCCCGGGCATTGTCGTTGATTTCGAGTATATGGCTGACATCAAAGATATTGACACCAAAAACCTGTTCCTCGAGGTCGAGCCCGGCGTCACCTGGGAACAGGTGATTCCCGAGCTCTCAGCCCGGGGGGTAAGGATCGCCCTGCCGGCTTCGGCCAAGTCGCCCTACGTGCTCGAGAACGCGCTCGAGCGCGAGGTCGTAATACCCGCGTGCCGGTTTACGAACAAGCAGCTTTCGACCTTCCACGCGGTGCTCGCGGACGGAAGGGAATACAGGAGCGGCTCCGACGCCCTTCCCGAAGCGAGGTCTCACTGGCGGGAGGACGGGGGCCCCAACGTAAGCAGGGTCTTCACCGGCTCCAGAAACTCATTCGGTGTCCCAACAGGGGGCTTTATCTTCCTCTACCCCGAACCCGAGGCGCGGAAGGTCGTTGCTAGGGGCCTCGCGAACAGGAAGTCGGCCTGCCTGCTCGCGGACAGAGCCGCCCGCTCGGAGGTTGGTACCGAGATAGTGGTCATGAACAGGCTGAAAGCAAAGGAAGTCTTCGGTGGAGACCCCGGCCTTCCGACGTGGAGCGCCGTTTTCGGGCTAGAGGGGTCCACCAGGCTCGTCTCTTATCAGGAGAAGCGGATCGACGTTTACGCGGCAGAGCTCAAGCTGAAACCGAAGAAGGGGACCGCAAAGTTGAACAAGGCCGCGGCCTCCGCGCTCTCGAGGCCGTGGTATGCCCCTGAGACCTCACTGGGGTTCTACACGAACTTCGGCAAGGTCGAGAAGCTCTCGACGATGGTCGAGAGCGCGCTCAAGCAGAAGGGGAAGCTCGCACAGATGATAATCCCCATCAAGAGGGGGGCGTCAGTCTACGTGCAGTTCGACCTGCAGGACGGCGTTAAGGGAGCGCGGTCGGCCGTCTCGAGGTTGCTTCCCAGACTTGCCGATGCGGGCGCTTTTTTCCCCAACCCGACCGGGGCGCTTGCGACGCACATATTCGCAAAACAACCGGGGTACTTCAGGCTCCTGAAGGATATAAAGAAGTTCTTCGACCCCGATGACATCCTGAACAGCGGACAGGTAGTGGAGGTTTAGTTTGTCTGAACTTACCAGGAACCCGTTCGACCCGCTCATGCAGGTGCAGAAAGACGCTTACAGGTGCGGCAAGTGCATGCTCTGCAAGTGGATCGACCACAACGAGATGACCGACAGCGAGTTCATGGCGATATGCCCCTCGGGTGCCCGTTTCCGTTACGAGGCTTACTACGCCTCGGGGAGGCAGGAGATAGCGCGGGGGCTCCTCGAGGGGACTCTCGACTACACCGACGGCCTGCAGCACGTGCTTTTCACCTGTACCGAGTGCGGCGGCTGCCAGGCTGTATGCGCGGATGCCGGCAACAAGAACCCGCTCAAGACGATCGTCGCGCTGAGGGAGCGCGCCTTCCGTGACATGATAGCCACTCCGCCCGGGTACGAGACGCTCAGGAAATCACTGCAGAACTATGAGAACCCCTGGCAGCAGCCGCGGTCGCGACGCGACGCATGGATGCGGAGGATGCGGCTTTCAGACCCCAGAAGGGAAAAAGTCGAGGCGCTGTATTTCGTCGGGTGCACGGCGGCTTATGACCCGAAGCTGCAGGAGGTCGCCCGCATCACCGCGGAGATACTCACGAGGGCCGGGGTCAGTTTCGGGGTGCTGGGCCGTGACGAGCTCTGCTGCGGCAGTACGCTCCTTCGCATCGGCGACTGGGAGACTTATGAAGAAATGGCGCAGAGGAACAGGGAGCTTCTGAACAGCCTCGATGTAGGGAGGATAATCACGTCCTGCTCCGGCTGTAACTCCGTCCTGCGCGAGGAGTACCCCGAGATCGGCGGGCTTTCGGCAGAGGTAGCGCACTCCCTGGAGATAGTGGATGAGCTCATACAGGCCGGAAAGATAAAGCTCAAGAAGCAGGTCAAGAAGGAAGTGACCTATCACGACCCCTGCCACCTCGGCAGGTACAGCGGGGTGTACGACGCTCCGCGAAGGATCCTCGAGGCGATCCCCGGGTTGGAGTTCGTCGAGATGCCCAGGAACCGGCAGAACGCCTTCTGCTGCGGGGCGGGAGGCGGTGTCCGGACCGCGTATCCGGAGTTCTCGAACTGGGTCGCCGCCGAGAGGGTGCGCGAAGCCGCGAGCACGGGCTCGACGATGCTCGTGACTGCCTGCCCGTTCTGCGAGCAGAACCTGGGGGGCATCAAGAAGCCGAAGGTCGAGGTCGTCGACATACTGAAGCTGGTCCGCCAGTCGATGGGATAGGTGTAGGAATGGCAAAGCGAGAGGTCGATCTTTCCGCGAATGATCTGTACGCGGGGGTCAAGGATGAACTCGAGAAGATAGTGGGTAAGGAGTGGGTATCCGACGACCCGGTGATCCTAATCGGGTACTCGCGAGACCAGAGCCTCGAGACCGCGCACAGCCCCAACCTGGTGGTGCTCCCGGAGTCCACCGAGCAGGTGTCCAGGATATTGAAGCTCGCGAACCGCTACGGCGTAGCGGTCACGCCGTGGTCCACGGGCGCCAATGCGGGCGGCGGGTGCATACCCCAGCGAGGGGGGATCGTCCTCGACATGAGGAGGATGGACAGGATCCTGGAGTTCGACGAGGAGAATATGTCCGTTCGCATCCAGCCGGGGGTGACCTTCGGCAAGGTCTACGTGGAGGCCGAGAAGCTCGGCCTGCGGAACGTATGCCCGAGCGCCCCCGCGTCCGTCTCGATGCTCGCGAACTACCTCGACAAGGGCGTGTTCCAGGTCTCGAACAAGTACGGTGTCGGTACCGACTCCATACTCGGCATGGTCATCGTCCAGCCCGACGGCACGGTCATTAGGACCGGATGCCTCTTCCAGGATAACTTCGGGAGCATATGCGTAGAGGGTCCGGGGCCGGACATAACCGGGATATTCCAGGGCTCGATGGGGACATTCGGGATATGCACTGAGATGGTAGCCCAGCTCTACCCGCTCCCGGAGTTCGAGGAGATAATACCGGCGCAGTTCGAGGAGGACGACCTGGAGGGCGTGACCGAGTTCCTGCGCCAGGTGGCGCGGGAGGACTGCTCCTTCGAGACGATCCTCTTCCAGGACGCCTACCTATCGATGGGCCTCGCCCTGAACCAGGATGGGGCCGAGATACTGAGGGCCCAGATGCCCAGGCAGAACGCCATAGTGTTCTACGGCGGCGAGACCGAGGAGGAGTCGGCCATAAGGCGCGAGCAGCTCGAGGGGGTCCTGGAGCGTACCGGGACGGAGCTTTCCCCGGAGGGGATGATCGAGCTTTTCAAGGACCTCCTCCCGTGGCAGCGCGTCTTCAAGATCATCCAGGTCACGCCGAGGGTCGAGAGGATGACCGGGTGTTTCGAGCTTTTCTGGTTCAACATAGCGATGGACCAGGCGCCGGACATGGCTCGCGCTTTCATGAAGCTTGCCAGGAAGAACTTCGCCGACATGGGGCCGGCTGCCGAAAGGCCCTTCGCATTCGAGGAGACGACCTTTTATCTCCAGCCGCTAGAGTTCGGGCGCACCGCGATGCTGGAGATGGACGCCTACCCCAACCAGGGAGAGCCGGAGGGCGTGAAGCGAGGGCTCGCGATGGCGCGCGACGCGGTTCCCTACATCTGCGAAAGCGGCGGGCTCTTCGACCGCCCATACGGAGGCGTGGGGTCCGGCTTCGGCTGGGTCCAGACACCGATGCTCGGCACCTACTACGAGCTTCTTAAGGGGCTTAAGAGCGAGCTGGACCCCAACAATATCATGAACCCCGGCAGACTGGGTCTTTCACCTGATTGAGAAGTGTGGGGGACCGCTGCACTGGTTGAAGGGTAAGCATTGACAACCGCTGATGAGAACCTTGAGCGCGAGAAGGAGCGCTGGGAGAACGAGACCCTGAAAGAGGAGCTCGAGGACGCTCAGAAGGAGAGGATAGCCAGGCTCAGGGAGAGGCGTGACGGGGCCAAAACGCGTGAGGCCCTGGAGAAGTTCGCGGAGGCGGTGGAAGGGGACGAGAACCTCTTCGAGCCCACCATGGAAGGAGTCTGGGACGTCTACCGCGCGCGGTACGGCACGTTCTGCGAAAAAGGGGTCAGGCACCTTTTTCGCATTGCGTCGGATATCCTGAATTGGCATCATGATGCAAAAAAGGTGCCTGACCCCTTTTTCGCAACGATGGAGGTAGCTTGTGGAGACGCTTGAGGGAATGGTCGCTCTCGTGACCGGGTCGTCGAGAGGCATCGGCCGTGCTACCGCGCTCGCGCTCGCCTCTAAGGGCGCGGATGTCGTTGTGAACTACCGCGCCCGGGAGGACGCGGCTGCAGGGGTGGTAAAGGAGATAGAGGATATGGGTCGCCGGTCGATCTCCGTGGGGGCCGACGTAGGCGATCCCGCGGAATGCGGCGCTCTCGTCGAGGAGACCCTTGAAGCGTTCGGACGCCTGGATATACTGGTAAACAACGCGGGCGTATGGCGGCCCTCCCTTGTAGAAAACGTGGAGCCGCAAGCGCTCGAGAGGCTGATGGCCACGAACATCAAGGGCGCTTTTTATCTCTCGGGGGCGGCCGTCAGGTTCATGAAGGAAGCCCGATGGGGGCGCATCATCAACGTGTCCTCGGTTATCGGGGTGACCGGCTTCCCCGGCGACACCATGTACGCCGCAACCAAGTCCGCCCTTTTAGGTTTCACGAAGTCCCTCGCAAAGGAGCTTGTCCGTTTCAACATAACTGTCAATGCGGTGGTCCCCGGGTTCATCGAGACGGACATGAACATCGAGACGGGCGAGGAGGTCCGGGCGAAGATACTCAAGACCATACCTATGCGGCGCTGGGGGAGGCCCGAAGAGGTCGCGGACCTCGTCCTGTTCCTTGTGGAGAAGGGTGATTACATAACGGGCCAGCTTTTCACGGTCGACGGCGGCTATACGATATAGTCCTGTACGGTCCGGCGCCTGATGACAGGAGGTTTCTTTGAGGGTAAAGGTCAGACCGCTCAACTGCACCGGCTGTGCGCTCTGCGAGCTCGCATGCGGCTTCCACTGGGACGAGGCTTTCTCACTCATCTCCTCGAGCGTCCTTCTCTACCGCGCCGAGGAGAAGAAGGACTACATGGGCGTCATCATAAAGACGGAGGAGGACCTGTTCCTGGGGAGGCCGGAGGGCACGGCCGAGATGAAGCTCGGTGAGATACAGAAGCAGGGCGCTGGAGGCGGGGCTTCGGCCAAACCGATCCTGATCAGGCAGACCTGCGACCTCTGCAAGAGCGCGGGAGTCGAACCGCAGTGCGTCGAGATCTGTCCTCACGACGCGCTTTACCTGGAGTGAGGAGGGTCAAATGGACGTGATGTACTACGGGGACACGCTCATCGTCGACCTTCCTACGGGCAAGACCGAGCAGGTCGAGTTCAGCCCGGAGATGCTGACGGAGAACGGTCCGGGTCTGGCGGCCGGAATCGCGCTTTACAGGGATCACGAGGACGGTGACCCGCTGGTGTTCGGCTCGGGCCTGCTGACTGGGACAACTGCTCCCGCTTCTTCCCTCGGGTTCGTGCTTGGAAAAAGCCCTTTGAGCGGAGAGCTCGCCGTGAGCCCGCTCTCACTGTTCTCGGGCGCGGAGATGAAGCTCTCCGGCTTCTCGATGGTCGTTATCAAGGGAGACTCGCCAAAGCCAGTTTATCTCTGGCTTCACGACGGTGTCGCGGACGTCCTTGACGCGGCTGAGCTCTGGGGGCTTGACACCTGGGGGACGACTGACGCCGTAAGGTCGGAGATGGGAGAGCAACTCGTGCAGGTCGTCTCGATCGGACCCGCAGGCGAGTCGCCCTCGAAGCTATCCGCATACTCGATTAACTACTGGGGAAGCGGCGACACCGCGGCGCTCGGCGCGCGCATGGGCGGCAAGAAGCTCAAGGCCGTAGCCCTGAGGGGTCTGGGCATGCTCGACGCGGAGGAGCCACAGGACTTTTACGAGGGAGCGAAAGGGCTTCTGTCGGAGGCGCCGGCCTGGAAGGGCTTCAATAAAGCCTGCGAGGGAATCGACGCCGGCGACATAGACGGCTGGCTGAAGCCACTCGTGCACAGGTACCGCTCCTGCTTTGCCTGCCCTGCGGCATGTAACACTTTCGTGAAGTACAACGAGGGCCCTTCAGTCATGGAGTCTACCGGCGTGGAGGAACCAGGGATGCTGGTGACCGGTGCCGCATCCGCGGCCTGGCTCCTTTCGGGGGGCTGGAAGGCCGAGCCGGCGTGTCGCGCCATGGAATCCATGGCACGCGCGGGTATCGACCTCATCCGGGGAGCACGGGAGCTGGCGGGCTCGCCACTCGATGACGCGAGCGAGACGGAGGAGGCGGTCGGTGGTCTCTCGGGTGGCGAGGAAGCGGGTTGGCCCGGCGGAGACTCTTCCCCGAAAGGCCTTTTCGGCCCGTGGGTCCCGCCGCTTGCCGACGAAGACGAGTGGCTGCTCGCGAACCGGATCGGCTATGTCATCGGGATCTGTCCGACCTACCTTCTGGCTTCAGGCATGGAGACGTCCGGCCTGTTCGGGCTGTGCTCCTCGGCTGCGGGAGTCGAGCTCGATCCCTCCATGGTCGCCGGTATGTTCTCATAGGTTCTGAGAGGATGCAGGGCCGTTCAAGAAGAGCCGCGGGAGATCCGGTATTCGACCGTTACCGCAAGGTGTTTTCCGAAGGTTCAACACTTTATCCGAGAATCGCCGTCTATACGGGGAGCGGAGCCTCGCACTCGTGGATATGGTTCGCGGACATCTTTGACAGGCTCGGGCTCTTCGACGTTCGCTTCATCGATGAGTCATCGGTCAGGGACACCGGCCTCTCCGGTTTCGACGCTTTCTTCATAGGCGGCGGCGACACGTACGAGATGGCTTTCTCGCTGGGCGAAGACGGCGCGCGGGCCATCGAAGGTTTCGTGAGGGACGGCGGTTTCTATTTCGGCTCGTGCGCGGGCGCCTACCTCGTGCTGTCCGGTGTCGACCTCGAGCCGTTCACCCACTTCAACCTCATCGACGGCGCCATGCTCAACTCGATGGCCGCTCCGCCCGAGCCAAGGTGCCTGGAGCACAAGTACAAGTCCGCCTACGGCGATGGCTGGGTCTTCCACCCTGTTTACGGCGAGGTGACGGTAACAGGCCAGCATCGGGCGATTGGCCAATGTGTCAACGCCCCGCTCTTCGGGGGGCCGGTCATAGGTCGAGCAATGCCCGAAGATGTCCTCGCGGAGTATTCGAGACTCACCGAAAGGGCGGCCTACCTCTGGCCGCGCCGGGAGGCGGAGGAGTTCATGATTGGCCGGGCGGCGGTGCTTCGCTCCGAACTGGACGGGGGGACCGTCGTTGTGAGCGGCCCGCACCTGGAGCACCCGCTTTACACAGCGGCCAACGCGCTAGCGGCCGAGGTCCTGACGGAGCACTTTAAGGGAAGATCCGGAAGAGTCAGCAGGCCGTCCCGGTCTGCCGCGTCAAACAGTGACACGGCGCCGCTCCTCCTTGAGATAAAGCGGCAGGTGAGCAACGCGCGCATTGTCGGTTTCGGTCTCGAGAAGATGCCCGTCGCATGGCGGCTGGGACACAAGGTGTGGGAGCCGGAGAAGATACGCATGTTCCTCGAATGCGCCTGGGAGAGACTCCCGTTCATGGAGGAGCACGCGGAGCTCATGGGCCCCTCCGGCGGCGGGCTCGAGCCGCTCGCGCGCGGTTACGCCGACGTGACTCGCATCTCCAAGTCGCTTAAAATGAGAATCGAGTCAGGACGGGATTCACAGGCGGAGGCATCGATGCTGCTGCTTTCGCTCAAGGAGCTCACCGCACGTTTCTTATCGATCTACTTCCGGTTGCGGCTGGAGACGGGATTTGGCCGTGATTGACCCTTAGCAGGGACGGAGCTTTTATGGCGGGGAGGATAGGCGTCTATATCTGCCGCTGCGGCACGAACATTGCCGGGACCGTCGACTGCGCCCTTGTCTGCGAGTATGCCCGGGGCCTGCCGGGGGTGGTCGTCGCGAGGGAATACTCCTACATGTGCTCGGATCCGGGCCAGTCCCTCATCAAGGCGGATATCGAGGAGCTCGGTCTGGATAAGGTGGTAGCGGCGGCATGTTCGCCGCGTCTTCACGAACATACCTTCCGCGCCGCTCTCGAGGAAGCAGGCATCAACCCGTACCTGTTGGAGATGGCGAACATCCGCGAGCAATGCTCCTGGGTGCATTCCGACCCCGGCGAGGCAACCTCCAAGGCAAAGGTGCTGGTGGGAGGCTCGGTGGCCAAGGCGGGGTTCTTGAGGGAGCTTCCCAGGCGCGAGTTCCCGGTCACGCAATCAGTTCTGGTGATAGGTGGGGGTATCGCCGGTATACACGCTGCCACGAACATGGCCGCTGCGGGTAAAAAGGTCTACCTGGTCGAGCGCGGGCCTTCCATCGGAGGCCACATGGCGCAGCTCGACAAGACCTTCCCTACACTCGACTGCTCCGCCTGCATACTGACGCCCAAGATGGTCGACGTGGAGCGCTATCCGAACGTGGACATCCTCACCGACAGTGAGCTCGTCGGGCTCGACGGGTTCGTGGGGAACTTCAAGGCCCGGGTCCGGACAAACCCTCGATACGTGGACCTGGCTAAATGCACCGGCTGCGGCGACTGCGACGAAGCCTGTGTCCTGGCGGGAAAAATCCCCTCGGAGTTCGATGGCGGGCTCTCAAACCGCTCCGCCATATACATCCCCTTCCCGCAGGCGGTGCCGCTTGCGGCGGCGGTTGACAGAGCGAACTGCCTGCTCCTTGAAAAAGGAAAGTGCAAGTCGCCCTGCCTGGATGCATGCGCCGCCGGGGCGATAGATTTCGAAATGGAAGAGTCGGAGCGCGAGCTCGAGGTCGGCGCCGTAGTGGTAGCGACAGGGTTCGAAGATTATCCCGCGGAAGAGCTTTCTCAATACGGCTACGGCCGCTACCCGGAGGTCATCACGGGCCTGCAGTTCGAGAGGATGCTCGCTCCATCTGGTCCGACAGGCGGGAAAGTCATTCTTCCGGACGGAAGGGAGCCAGAGAGCATGGCGTTCCTTCACTGCATAGGGTCGCGTGACGAGAACGCGAACGAGTACTGCTCGAGGGTCTGCTGCATGTACTCGATGAAGCAGGCCCACCTTGCGCGCGAGATGAGCGGCGCCGAGGTCTACGAGTTCTACATCGACGTTACGGCTTTCGGTAAGGGGTACCAGGAGTTCTACAGGCGGGTGCGGGACGAGGGGGTCTTCTTCGTGCGCGGGAAGTGCGCCGAGGTCGCGAGGCTGGGCGGCGAGCTGAAGGTCTTCGCCGAGGATACGCTCCTCGGGCGGCAGGTGGAACTGCCGGTCGACATGGTGGTGCTGGCGACCGGACTTATCCCTTCCGGCGGAACGCAGGAGCTTGCCAGGTCGCTCGGCGTGCCGCTCGGCCCGGACGGCTTCTTCGCCGAAGCGCACCCGAAGCTCAGGCCCGTCGAGACACAGGCCGACGGGATATTCCTCGCGGGCTGCTGCCAGGGCCCCAAGGACATACCCGACACCGTGGCGCAGGCCGGCGCGGCAGCGGCCGAAGCTCTGGTACTAATGGACCGCGGCAAGGTCGAGGTGGAGGCCGGTGTCTGCCGGATAGATGTCGAGACGTGCAACGGATGCGGGATCTGCGTCGACACGTGCCCGTACAGCGCAATTACGCTCGAGGAAGAGACCGCCGTCGTAAACGAGGCGGTGTGCAAGGGCTGCGGGCTGTGTGCAGCGGCATGCCTGGGCGGGGCCGCAGTGCTGGAGCTTTACGACGATGAGCAGATAATCGCCAACATCGAGGGGGTGCTCAGATGAGTGATGACGTGAAGGAACGCGCAGGCGAGTTCGTCCGGTCGCTCGGCGTGGAGGATTTCGGAATCGCCACGGCCTCGGACTACAGGAGCCCCAGGTCTCCCGAGCTTTCGAGCATATTCCCGGGGGTCAAGTCGCTCGTCGTCCTTGCCTACAAGGAGCTCTCTAGCTGCGACAGCGAGAACATGCAGATAGCGATGAACGGTAGGCTGGACCTGATGGAATTCTCCCGCTCCTGCAACTACAAGCTCGCGCGCTTTCTGGAAAGGGAGCTCAAAGCGCGCGCAATGACCGTGCCGGTGTCCTACCCTCTTCCCATGAGCCGGGAGACGCTCGGGGCGGTGGCGGATGTCTCCGCTCGCCATGCGGCGGTAGCCGCGGGGCTGGGGAACTTCGGAAGGCACAACCTGGTCATCCATCCCGAGATGGGAACCCGCGTGATCTTCACGGTCGTCATGACGGACCTCGAGATTCCATCCGACCCGCCGATCCCAGAGAGGCTCTGCAACGACTGCGGGGACTGCGTCGAGAGCTGCCCCGGGGGCGCTCTGGACGAGGAGGGGAGGACGGACGTCCTGAAGTGCCTCCGTCACAACCAGCCCTACGGCATCGGTGCGAACATCAGGTTCTGGAGCAAGTTCGCGGAAAGCGCGGTCGAGGAGCAGCAGAAGATGCTCGCCGATGATTTCTACTGGAAGCTCTACCAGGCGGGCTCGATCGGTTTCCAGTACTTCTGTTTCAACTGCTTGAAGGTCTGCCCGATAGGACAGGAGTGAGGCATGTATTGGAAGAAGGGTGGTAAGCGGCCGGCGCACCGTGTGTGTCTGTTCACGATGATCGCCGTATTCACCGCTTCCGCTCTTGCCTGCGGCGGCTGCGGCGGCGGCAACCAGAGCCGCGTGGTACGGATGGGGTTTGTGCAGGCCGACATCCACGACCTCGCATACTATGTCGCTCGAGAGAAGAGGTTCTTCCAGGATGAGGGTCTCGACGTGCGCGAGGGAGGGGCTTTCAACTCGGGGGCCGAGCTCATGAGCTCGTTCTCCGCGGGTGAACTCGATATGGGTTATGTGGGAGTGGCGCCTGCCCTCACTTTCGAGGCCCGGGACATGGCCGACATCAAGATAGTGGCGGCGATAAACACGGGCGGCTCCGCCCTGGTCGCGCGAAGCGGCCTGGAGGGGGAAGACCCCGCGGCCCTCAAGGGGAGAACTGTCGCGGTATCTGGTTTCTCGACCGTCCAGGACATGCTGCTCGGCATGGCACTCCGTAAGGCGGGGCTCACCAGAACAGACGTCAGCGCCGTCTCGTTAAGACCGCAGGACATGGTCGACGCCCTGCGAGGGTCCCGGATCGACGCGTTCCTCGCATCGGAGCCCTATCCGTCACAGGCTGTTCAGGAAAAGGCCGGCCGCGTGCTACTGACCTCGGAGGGGATATGGCCGGGGCATCCATGCTGCGTGCTGGTCGCAGATGCGGCTTTCGTTAGGCGAAGCCCGGATACTGTGCGCCGTGTGGTGGCTGCGCACGTCAGAGCGACGGACTATGTCAAAGATAACCCCCTGGAAGCGAAGGATATGGCGCGTCTCTTTACCGGATTGGAAAAGGAGATCGTAGATGGTGCCATGAAGAACATGGATTTCACTTACAGGCTCGACGAGAAGAAGCTAGGGCGCTACGTGCTGTTCATGGAAGAACAGGGCGTCGTCGAAAAGGGCCAGGCGGGCAGATTAACATTGGATATCGTGGACAAACAGTTTCTCCCGGAGAAGGGAACGTAAGGGCGTGGCGGATATCGAAAAGCCGGTTTTGAGCGAGATAACGGGCGAGTTCTTCGACCGGGTCGTGGCGCCTGCCGAGATAGGGGAGAAGGTCCGCTCCTGCCTGCAGTGCGGGACCTGTACCGCTTCGTGCCCGGTCGCGCGCTTCACGGAGAGGAGTCCCAGAGAGATCGTGCGGCTCGTCCTCACAGGTCGCGAGGAAGAGATTATGAGGCCCGAGGTCCTCTACTACTGTTCGGCCTGCTACTCGTGCGCGGTCAGGTGCCCGATGGGGATCCGGCTCACCGAGCTGGTCAACCTCCTTCGGGACGTGATGGTCGAACGGGGCGAAGGTCCGCTTCCCACGCAGCAGGAGATGGTCAAGAGCGTCGAGAACTATGACAACCCGTGGCTGCTGCCGAGGGCCCAGCGGGACCGCTGGGCGAGGAAGCTCTCGGAGCGTGTGAAGGTCCTTCCCGGGAAGAAAGCGGCCGTCCTCTACTATCCCGGATGCACCGCGGCCTACCTTCCTAACATGCAGAAGGTCGCCCTGGCGACGGCCGAGGTCCTGAATCTCGCCGGAGTCGACTTCGGCATCATGGGCAGGGATGAGGTCTGCTGCGGGAGCACAGCGATGAGGGTCGGCATGAAGGGACTGTTCCTGGAGCAGGCCGGGAAGAACATCGAGAAGATAAACGCGCTGGGAGTCGAGCAGGTCGTCACGGCGTGCGCAGGGTGCTACGGGATAATGAAGCTGTCTTACCCGGATGTCGCACCCCTAGAGCCTCGGGTGCTTCATGTATCCGAAATGCTTGCCCGGCTGGTGGAGGAGGGTAGCCTGAGACTCGGTCCGCTGCCTAGGAAGGTCACCTACCACGACCCGTGTCACCTCGCGCGGCACGGCGGCATCACCGATGAGCCGAGAAAAGTGCTAGAGGCCATCACCGGACTCGAGGTCGTCGAGATGGCGAGGACGGGGGAGAACGCGCGCTGCTGCGGCGGGGGTGGAGGGCTTCGCACGGGTCACCCCGATGAAGCTGCCAGGATAGCAAGCGAGAGGCAGCAGGAAGCGGTCGAGACCGGCGCCGAGGCGCTCGTCACCTGCTGCCCGTTCTGCGGGATGAACCTGACCGACTCGCTCGCGCTCGGTGATGGCCTTCCGGTCCTGGACCTCGTCGAGCTGGTGTTCGAGTCCGCCAGGTAACTCGAGCGCCGTTGCACCGGTAATGCCCGGCAGGTTTTGCTATACTACCCGCGAGTTCAAGTGCAGGGGTGCTATATGAGCCAGCCGGAAACAAACCTCGACAGGATGTTCTATCCCGAGAGCGTCGCGGTTGTGGGCGCATCCTCCGGTCCCGACAACACGGGCAGGAACATAGTCCAGAACCTTATCACCTGGAAGTACAGGGGCAAGGTATTTCCGGTGAACCCGCGCGGCGAGGAGGTCCTTGGCATAAAGGGATACGCCTCCATCGAGGAGATACCCGAAGTGGTCGATCTCGCTGTGGTGTTCGTCCCCGCCCGCGCGGTTCCGGACATCATGGACCAGTGTGCGAAGAAGGAAATCTCGTATATGGCGATACCGTCCGGAGGGTTCGGCGAGTTCGGCGAAAGCGGCGAGGAGCTCACCCGCGTCATAAAGGAGAAGGCGAGGGAATACGGCATAAGGTTCGTCGGTCCAAACGGGCTGACGATCATAAACGCGGAGAACGGCCTCTGCCTTCCGTTCGTCACCCTGAAGAAACGGCGCGCGGGGATGATTTCGATAATAAGCCAGAGCGGGGGGGTGGGGATAAGCCTCGTAACGTTTCTGGACGACTCGGGCAGTACCTTCAACAAGTTCATCTCGGTGGGTAACAAGGTGGACATGGACGAGGTGGACTTCCTCGAGTATCTCGGCAAGGATCCCGGGACCAGGGTCATCTGCATGTTCCTCGAGAGTGTGGCGCGGGGCCGCAGGTTTCTGGAGGTCGCCGGCACCCTGGATAAGCCGGTGGTCGTGTACAAGGCGAACACCACAGAGGTTGGTGCCCGCACGGCGGCGAGCCATACAGCCGCGCTTGCCAACGACGACACCGTTATCGAAGGTGTGTTCGAGCAGACGGGTGTTATAAGGGTCGGAACTGTAAGGGAGCTGATGGACATAGCCCGGGCCTTCAGCCTGCCGCCCATGAGGGGCAACAACATCGCCATAGTCTCTCAGGCCGGGGGCTACACGGTGCTGACGGCCGACAGGGCGTACGATCAAGGTTTCTCCTTCCCGCAGTTCGGAAGCGAGATGCTCGAGAGCATCCGCGAGCACGTGCGGTCCGACGTGATAAGCCTGGGGAACCCGCTCGACCTCGGCGATGTCCTTTCGAGTGACGCGATAGTCTACGCGCTAGACAAGGTCCTGGCCCAGGACTATGTGGACGGTGTCGTGGCGGTATTCCTGCGCCGGGCCGACTCGAAATACGAGGGTGCTTACTCGGGGCTCTCCCGCGAGGTGTACGCGGACGTTGGGGAGATCATGAAGAAATACGACAAGCCTGTCGTTCTCGCATTGATCACGGCCTGCCGCTACTTCCGTGACGTCCAGAGCAGGATGGATTTCCCGGTGTTCGACAGCCCCGAGGTCGCGGTAGAGGCGCTCGCCGTCATGCGGGACTACTACCGCGGGCACCCCGCCTGATATGCAGCCGCAGCGGATAGACCTCGAGACGCTCGCGCAGCGTGCCTCCCCCGGCGTGAAGGTCGGGATAGGGCTCACCCCGGAAGACCCTCGAGAAGACGAAATAAGATCCCGCGCCACTTTCTGCCCGCTTCTCGTTTATCGCGACGGGCGGCTGATGCTCGAGGATCTCAGCGGCGGAAGGATCGATGCAGCTGTGCGCGGCTCCCTTTCCGCAAACTCATTTCTCGAAGGCCTCAAGCCGGGACACCGCGGGGGTGTCAGGAGGATCGCGCTCCTCAACCTGCCCGGCGGCACGTCCTTTCTTCTCGGCCCGGTCGGGATAGACGAGGGAAGGACTTTCAAACAGATGCAGACGCTGGCACGTGACGTACGCGTGTTCGCGGGGCTTCTGGGCTGGGAGCCGAGGGTCGCCGTGCTCTCGTATGGAAGGGCGGAGGACGTGAAGCGCGGACGGGACATAAAGAGGAGTATCCGCAGGGGGGACAGGCTGGCCGCGCGCGAGGGACTCAAACATTCCTATATCACGATAGAAGAGGCCCTGACCTGGGCCAACTGCGTTATCGCCCCGGACGGCATGGCGGGCAACCTGATATACAGGACGCTCACGCGGCTCGGCTCGGGCGGATCCCTGGGAGCACTCTACTTCCCGCTTTCCCTGCGCCTGGCCGACACTTCGCGAAGCGGCAGCGTGGAGGAGTACCTCGGAGCAGTCGCTCTCGCGAATATCGCCGCGCAGATGCAAGAATGACAACAATGGTGCCAGGCACCGATGTTGTCATCAATCCATGATGTAGACGGGCGTCCCGACCTTCACGTAGTTGAAGACCTCCTCGGCAGCCCAGGGCGCCATCCTGATACAGCCGTGTGAGGCGTCCTCACCGAGGGTGCCTTCGTACGGGGTAGCGTGGATGCCGAGGCCGCCGCCGATGTCCATCCAGTAGCCGCCGAGCGGGTTGTCGGGACCGGGCGGCTGGGGTATTCCCTGCTTGTCCCTGGCCCACTCCGAGGTCGGAAGCCAGGTCGGGTTCTTCTCCTTGTAGGTTACGTGGAACTTACCGTTGGGTGTGGGGTACTGCGGCATCCCCACGGCAATGACATATGAGTTGATGAGGTCTTCTTTGTCATAAAGGTACAGGGTATGCTCTTTCTTCCCGATGACGATGATCTTGCCGATGTCCGACTCGGTGAGCTCCGGCTTGACGGCGACCGTCGGCACAGGCACCTTGCGCTCGTGTTTTGAGAGGGCACCGCTCAGGACGTTTATCGTCTCCTGCTGCTTGACCTGCAGCCCGTCGCGAGAGGGATTGATGATCGGGTAGCCCTCGGAGACGTCGATGCTGGAGCTCGTCGGCGGGTAATCCATTTCCCTTGCCACGCCTACTACGAAGGCCATCAACTTCTTGGTGTCGTACTTCGCCAGGACGGGGACGTCGAGGTTCATCGGCTTGTGGAGGAGCCTGCGGAACATCCGAGAGAACACGTTGGGGCTTCTTCCCGCCCAGTACGCCGTATCCACCATCTTCCGGGTATCCACCGTCAGTCCTACAGACCTGGGTTCGAGCTCGACCTCCTTGTCCCCGTGGTACAGCACGAGCGCTCCGCTCAAGGGAGCCTTGACCTTCTCGTCTATTATCCTGGCGGCGTCTTCGCGGGAGAGCCCCTCCACCTTCTGGCCGTCGATGGTAATACCAGGGAAGACCTCCCCGCTTGCGACCATGTCCTGGATGAGCAGGAACCCGAAGAAAGCCGCAATCGCCACAAGCAGCAACACGGCTCCAAAAAGGAGCGCCAGCCTCCGCTTGTTCGCACCGCGCAGGGCCTGCCTCGGGCGGCGGCCCCTCTGTAATACTTCTGAATGGTTTTTTAAAGGCACGTTTATTGCCTTCAAGTTCTCACAATCCCTCGAAGTCCGGTCTTGTTATCGGAAATTATGGTTAACGCGCATCTTTATTGCAATGCTTGATATCAAGCCTAGTCCCTATTCCTACTGATATGAAAAACGCGCGGGAGCACACCAGGGTTCCCTTGCCGTGTTTACAATGCTTTGGGGCGGAGTCCAGCCACAGGGATTATCGCACCGAATTGGTAGAATCCAGGTCTGCGGTACTGACCTTCCGGCAAGGAGTGGTCATTTCTTACGGTCTATCATCCAGTGGATGTACCCGAGCAGGTAACTTCTCTCCTCTTCGAGAAGCTCGGGCAACAGCCCAATGATCTCGGACACGATATCATCCGTCTCCTCACGTTTCCCCTTTGACTCATGTTGGGGTTCTACTTCATGAAGTTCTCCGAAGAAACAGGTGAGCGGCTTATTCAGTGCCTTTGCTATCTTTTCGAGATTTGAGAGGTAGAGACGCCTCTTCCCGAGCTCGTAATTCGAGAGCGCAGACTGCGTGTAGCCCAACAGGGAAGCAAGTTCCTCCTGGGAGAGTCCCGCGTCTTCTCTTGCTTTCTGTATTCTCTTTCCGATTTCGTTGTTAATCATTTTGTTACCAGAGGTCATCACAGATTCTACAGCCCGGGAGCGGGTAGTACAACGTACTGTCTTGACATATATAACGTAACGTCATATATTTATTATAACACTATGTCATATCAGGGATACACCCGGAGCCGATGGTTTAGCGCCAAACAAGAGAAACGAGCACCCGATGAACAAACTGGATTACAGTGAACTCGCGAGAGAGGCTTTAGCAAATATTCCTGTTGATGACAGGAGCGAGATACTTTCAAAGCGGGGATTCTCCTGCGAGACGAGATGGATGATGGCCATGGTCTCGGTGGCCGGCTGGGATATAGCAAATAAAATGAACATCGAAGTGGGCACTGCGGTCGCTGAGGGGGATATGCACAGATTGATGAGTGCAACCGGTAAAGGGAAGCCCGCAAGCGACGAAGATTTCCTGTTCCTGGTTGCGGCGGCGATGGATCTCTTTACTCCAAAGAAGTACTTCGAATACGAGATGAAATACATCGGACCGGGAAAGATGTTGGGAATAGTGCGCAGGTGTCTTGCTTATATAAAAGTCTCCAGCATCGGGGTAGAAAGGGATTACGATTGTGGCTGTTTCGGCATGCGTGCGGGTTGGTACCGCGCAATGGGGCTCGAGGCGAAAGAGACCCTGCTCAAATGCATGAAATTCGGTGACGACCGCTGCGAGATACTTGTCGAGTACGATCTCGAGAATACCTGATCCCTGAACCGGTATCTGTATAGAAAATGGAGCTCCCGTTTGTTCGACGTCCGTAGGGTACAGGCCGGTGCGTGGCTTTCAACCTGTCTGGTATACT
>JAENXM010000044.1 GCA_016649525.1 Actinomycetota bacterium | reverse complement strand
TCGCCTTCAGCTTTCGCCTTCCCCTCGAGCCTGTCGAGCCTGCGCTCCAGGGTGTTGAACATGTCGAGCACCGGGTCGGGCAGGTTCTCGTGATGAAGGTCCACGGGTGAGATGCGCTCTCCGCTGCAGACCGTAACCCTGCCCGGTACGCCGACCACCGTGCAGTTGGGAGGCACGTCCTGGAGGACCACCGACTGCGCCCCCACCCTCGAGTTCTCACCGATAGTGATGGGCCCGAGCACCTTTGCCCCCGCCGCTATCACGACGTTGTCCTCGATCGTAGGGTGCCTCTTGCCCTTTTCCTTGCCCGTCCCTCCCAGGGTGACCCCCTGGAATATCGTCACGTTGTCACCGATCTCGGTCGTCTCGCCAATCACCACGCCCATGCCGTGGTCGATGAAGAAGCCCTTGCCGATCCGCGCGCCCTGGTGTATCTCGATGCCGGTCACAGCCCGCGCGAGCATCGAGATGAGGCGCGGGATGAGCGGGACGTTACGCGTGTGCAGGTAGTGCGCGACCCTGTGCATCCAGATCGCGTGCAGGCCGGGGTAAGAGAGGATTATCTCGAGGGTGTTCGTCGCCGCCGGGTCGCGGTCCTTCACCGCCTCTATATCCGCGCGGAAGACTGTCATGGCCCTGCTTATGAGATCACTCATGCTGTTCCCCTAGTGTCCGTTTCGCGGCCTCGATGCGCTCGGCGCATCCGCCAGGTCCCCAGAACATTATAAGATAGACGAGGTCCGGACCGACCGTGAGCCCCGTAACCGCGAGGCGAAGCGGCCACAGGACCTTCTTGGCGCCCCAGCCGCGGCTCTTGGCCTCCTCGCGCAGGAGTTTCACTATCCGCTCCGCCGTCTCGCGGTCCGCTGACTCGTTGGCTCGGAGCGTCTCCATGCAGACGCCCAGTGCCTCCTCTAGCTCCAGCGATTTCTCAAGCTCGTCGAGCGCTTCTCCCGAGATGTCGCCGGCAGGCCGGACATACAGGTCGAGCGGCTCCACGGCGTCGGTGAGCGTCTCCATGCCGTTCCTCACCGAGGCGACGGCGACCTCGAGCTTTTCCCTCGGCAGAGCAAGGGTCTCTTCTCGGCCCGCAGTCTCCAGGAAAGGTATGACCAGGTCGGTGAGTTCCGCGTCCGAGCGCATCTTCACGTGCTGCCTGTTCAGCCAGTTTAGCTTCTCGAAATCGAATATCGCCTTGCCCGCGGACACGCCCCTGATGCTGAACTCGCGTACCAGCTCAGAAAGCGAGAATATCTCCCGGTCGTCGCCCGGCGACCACGACAGCAGTGCAAGGTAGTTCACGAGAGCCTCGTGTAGGTATCCCAGTTCCCTGTAATCGGATACGGCCGTTGCGCCGTGCCTCTTCGATAGCTTCGCCCCGTCGGGGCCCATGAGAAGCGAGTGGTGCAGGAACAGCGGGGGCTCGACCCCGAAGGCGTTGAACAACAGGACGTGTCTCACCGCGTTGGTCAGGTGGTCGTCTCCCCTGATGACGTGCGTGATGTCCATGGTGATGTCGTCGACCACGACCGCCAGGTGGAAGCCGGCCGTGCCGTCCGAGCGAAGGATCACGAAGTCGTCGATCTCGGAGGCATCCACGGTGACTTCCCCGCGCAGAAGGTCGTTCACCACCACCTTTCCCTCCGGTACCCGGAACCTCGTCGCATACGGCCTGCCCTCCTTCTCGAGGTGTTCCCGGTCCTGCTCGGAAAGCTCCAGGCAGCGCCTGTCGTAGCGCCAGGGAAGGCCCTTTTCAATGGCCGCTTTCTTACGCTGTTCGAGTTCCTCTGGAGTGCAGTAGCAGCGGTACGCCCCGCCGGTCTCCAGGAGCCTGTCGGCGTACCCGCGGTAGATGTCCATGCGCTCGCTCTGCCTGTAAGGGCCGTGGTCGCCGCCTATATCCGGGCCTTCGTCCCAGTCGAGCCCCATCCATCGGAGTGAGTGGAGGATGTCACTCTCGAACTCCTCGGAGGAGCGCTCGCGGTCAGTGTCCTCCAACCTCAACGCCATGGCGCCGCCCGAGCCGCGGCAGAACAGCCAGTTGAAGAGCGCGGTGCGAGCGGAACCAAGGTGGAGCTTGCCCGTAGGGCTCGGGGCGAACCTCACCCTCGGACCGTCTGATTCCTGCCTGCCGGAGTCTGCCATGTACCTTCTTACCCCTCGAACTGCTCGCACGGGTGTTTGTAGTCATTTGCGGTCTCGCGGAACCTTTCCCACGAATCCTTCTCCTCGGACTTGTAGATATCAAGGCGCGAGATCAGCAGGTCGAAATCCACCTGGTGGGCGTCGAACTCGGGGCCGTCCACACAGGAGAACTTCGTCTCGCCGCCGACCTCTACCCTGCAAGTCCCGCACATGCCGGTCGCGTCGAGCATGATCGCGTTCAGGCTCACGACGGTCGGTATCCCCCGCTCCTTCGTCAGCGTAGAGACGGCACTCATCATCGGCACCGGCCCTACGGCGATGACCCTGTCAGGCTTCCAATCTTCGGCGGCACGTAAAAGGAGCGCCGCAACGAATCCCTTGATGCCGACCGAGCCGTCGTCCGTCGCAAGCTCGAGCCCGGCGTCGAGCTTCTCAAAAAGGTCGACAAGGATCAGGTGCTCTTTGTCCCGTGAACCGATCAGAACCTTCACGTCGTTGCCAGCCTTGACCATGGCCCTCGCAATCGGGTAGAGCGCGGCGATCCCGACGCCGCCGCCGACACATGCGACCCGCCCGAAATCCCCGACCTCGGTTGGACGGCCGAGAGGTCCGACGACGTCGGCAATGCAGTCACCGGGGTTGAGCCTCGACAGCTTGTCGGTGGTCGTCCCCACGACCTGGAAAACCATGTCGACACTCCCCCGCTCGTTCGAGAAGTCCACTAGCGTCAGGGGTATGCGCTCACCTTTCTCGTCGACCCTCACGATGATGAACTGCCCGGCCTGCGCTCTCGGCGGGACCCGCGGCGCCTTGACGGCGAGCCGGAAGACGTCCGACGCGCACTGCTCGCGCTCTAGGATCTCGAAGCCACGCGACGTCAACTCTTCACTCCTTGCCCAGGTTCTCGTCCAGCTTCTTCTTTATCACCTCTATTTCGGCGACAAAGCCCGGGTCCGCGTCATAAGCCGACTTTCCCTCACGGTCCGATTTCCTGACCTTGTCGCTGAAATGTATCATGCCTAGATACTCGAGGTGGTCGGTGAGGTCCTCCTTCATGAAGTCTATCTCCGAGTCCTCGACCACCTTGTTTAGGACCACGAAAAGCCTGTCCACACCGATCTGGCGCGCGAGCTTCGCAGTTGCGCGGGCGGTCTGTAGACTGCGCAGGCCCGGCTCGGTCACGATCACCATCGCGTCCACGCTGTCGGCGGTCCCCCGCCCCAGGTGCTCGATGCCGGCCTCCATGTCCATTATCACCACGTCGTCGCGCTCCAGCAGTATGTGCCGCATCAGGGCTTTCAGAAGGACGGACTCGGGACAGACACAGCCGCCTCCTCCCTCCTTCACCGTCCCCATCGCCAGGAGTTTCACGCCCTCGTGGCTCAGACAGATCTGATCCGGGAGGTCGTCCACCCGCGGGTTCATCTTGAACATCTGCCCGTAGGTACCCAGCTTCGCCCCCGTGCGCTCCTCCACGATATCCTTCATCTCCGAGAGCGGCACTATATCAAGAGCGGTCTCCGGCGAGATGCCGATCGATACGGCGAGGTTCGCGTCCGGGTCCGCGTCGACAGCGAGCACCTTCCTGCCCTCCGCGGCGAACGAGCGGGCAAGACCGCCCGCGATAGTGCTCTTACCGACCCCGCCTTTCCCACTTATGGCCAGTTTCAACTCTATCGACCTCCCGGGAACACATGACCAAATACCAATGATGACCAATAATAACTGATTTCCCGTCGGTGGAATACGGCCACGCCATGGAACGAGGACTCACTCTGTCCGGGCAGCCTTCTCGAGCAGGTCGAGAAAATACCTGACGACCTCGGGGTCGAACTGGGTGCCCGCGTTGTTCTGCAGCTCCGCCATCGCCTGTTCGCGCGAGAGGGCCTGGCGGTACGGGCGGTCTGACGTCATCGCCTCGAACGCGTCCGCGGCCGCGATGATGCGCGAGCCGAGAGGTATATTGTCCCCCGCCCTTCCGTCGACGTAGCCGGTCCCGTCATAATGCTCGTGGTGATGGTAGATGACGGGGATCAGCTTCGCCAGGTGCGGCAACGGCTCGATTATCTTCACGCTCATGGTGGGGTGCATCCTTATAGCGGAAAACTCCTCCGCGGTCAGGCGATCGGTCTTGTTGAGTACCCTGTCGGGGACCCCGATCTTCCCGACGTCGTGAAGAAGCGAAGCGAGCCTTATCTCCTCCACATCCTCTACGGGCAGACCCATCGCCTCGGCGATCGCGACCGCGTACTGGGTCACCCTGGCGGAATGCCCGATGGTATATGGATCGCGGGCCTCGATGACGGCGGCAAGTGAGGCTATGGTACCCAGGTGCGCCTGCTGCAGCCGCGCGTACAGCCGGGTGTTTTCGACGGAAACCGCCGCCTGGGCCGCGAAGTTCCCGAACATGTCGATGTCGTCCTTGGTGTACTGCTCGCCGGCCTTCCCGGTTGCCACGCTCATGACACCGACCACCCTGTCCCGCACCAGGAGCGGAGCCGCGATGATCGCCTCTACGTTCATCTCGATATCGTCGAACCGCGGGTCTTCCGCCCCTTTCTCGAGGAGCAGGACCTCGGCGTGGTCCGCCACCCAGCGCCCGATCCGCATCAGCAAATCAGCGCCCTCTTCCGGGTAAGGCTTACCCACGCTAGCTTCCACCTTCAGCTCGCCGAACATGTCCTCTACGAGCATTATCACGCCACGGTCGGCCCTGGCCAGCGCAGTCGCCATGTCGAGCAGTATCTGGAGCTGCTCGCTCGGGTCGAGGTAAGACGACAGGGTCCTGGCGACGATGCCGATGGCCGCCATATGCTTGACCTGCTTCTCCATCTCCCTGAGCAGGGCGCTCTTCTCGACCGCGACCGCGGCCTGGTTGGCGCTCGCCACCGCTATATCTATCTGATCCCGCGTGAACTCACCGGTTCTTCCGTCATCGAGCAGAAGAATCCCGAGGTCTTTGTCGCCGGACAGGAGAGGCACAAGGAGAAGGGCGGGCGATTCATAGCGGTCGAGGAAAGTTTCTAACTCGAGCGGGTTGTCGCCTGCCCGTTGGAGTATCACCGGGCCGCCGAGTGAAATGACGGCGGCAAGGGCCTGGATGCATTCCGGCGGCAGCTTCCCGAGTTCACCCACCGCGCCCTCGAAGTTCGATGCTACCGGCTCGAGCTCGCGCTCCTCGTCGAAAAGAAGAAGCGAGCACCTTGAAAGGCCGGTGATCTTCGCGACCTTGTCAACGATGGTGTCGTACATCTGTATGTTGTCGCTCTCGGTGGCGAGCACCTCGGTAAGCGAATACAGGGCTTCCATCCGTGAGGAGCTCGCGGCAACCCTTATGTCTCTGGAGGCGAGGTAGCTTCGGACCATGGCGAACCAGCAGTTGCTCAGCGCCAACTCGACCTCCATCATGGAATCTACCAGCTCCGCGAGCGAGACGGCCCCGTCCTCCACCTCCCGTTTCAAAACGGACCAGGTGGCCTTCTTCAAGAGCTCCGGGGTATTGGGGATCTCGGCCATTGCGAGTCCCCTCTCCGTGTAGCTCTGCCCGATCGATTCCCAGCGATCGGGAAGTGACGCGGTCTTCTTGCCGCGAAGTGAGGAAACGAGTAGCTCAAGCGTCAGCTCGGCTTGCTTGATGATCTCCTCGTGAGAGACGGCGGGTCCTGCAGCCCCGGTCTCGTTGATGATCCGAGAGACCTCTTCAAGGATTCTCGGCGTTCTGTTGGACACTGCATCGACTATCCACGTCATCGGCTCTACTCCAAGCGCGGTGCCACGGAAGGAACACCGTCCTTGTGTAATTCTACCACTTGAGATGGGGTCAGGTCTTGAAACGTGAATTAATAAGCACGATTAAGCCCGGCCTCAACAATTAAGCCCGGCCTCTAAGGCCGGGGTGGAAAAACCGGGCTAAGAGCCCGGTCTAAAGTTGTAGGCCGGGATAGGTTAACCGGGCTAAGAGCCCGGTCTAAATATGTAGTCGCAGAGCATGTTGACCGGGCAGATCTCGTGCCGCGGGTTGCGGGCGCTGCAGACCTCGCGCCCGAGGTGAACCATGTTGAGGTGCATCCGCGGCCTCTTCGCCGGAGGGACAAGGTCCTCCAGCTCGGCCTCCGCCTGCTCGGCGGTCGTCTTCCGGTCGATGAGGCCGATCCTCTTCGCGGTCCGGAGCACGTGCGTGTCCACGGGAAGCACCTGCCTGCCGATCCCGAACATGAGCACAATCGAGGCCGTCTTCGGCCCTACCCCGGGAAGCGCGGTGAGAAACCGCCTCGCCTCAGTAACGCTCGACTCTCGAAGGAAATCGAGCGAGTAATCGCCGCGTTCCTCTTTGAGCGCGAGCAGGATCTCCTTTATCGTCTTCGACTTCTGCCGCGAGAGCCCGCCGGGCCTGATGGCCTCCTCTATCTCGCTGAGGGGCGCCTTCGCTATCTCCTCTATGCCGGGAAAGCGCTCCATGAGGCGCCGGTAAGCGAGGTTGTAGTTCTTCCTGGACGTGTTCTGCGACAGCACGGCATGGATGAGCTCATCGGTCAGCTCCCGCCGCTCCCGCGGCAGCCTGCTGCCGAAAGCCTCGTCGAGCCGCCTGTCGACCTCCATAGCCTTCTCGCTTCTGTCCACGCGCACCGCCCGGGGTTCAGAACTGGACCAGCGGCGGGATCCGCGCGGTGGTGCGGTTCATCCTGGCCTTGAGGAGTAGCGATACCGACTTGAGAGGGCTTATGGGCACCATCTTGATGGCGTTCACCTTCATCAGCTTGTTGAGGCTGCCGGTGGTCCCGGCCAGGTCGTTGCACTCGCGCGTGAACAGGACGTTCTTCTTGCCGAGCCTCGTTATTAGCCGGGCGCCGACCTCGTCGTAGGCGCACGGCCCCGCCATAAAGACACGTCCCTCGACCGCGTCTATCTCGGCCGGGTCAAGACCCTTGCCCATTACGATGGTGAACCCTCCCTTACCGCCGAAGTCGAGGTAGAGCACCTGCAGGAGCGCCAGCGTGTTCGCGTCGCAGCCCTCGAGGCAGTTCCTGTCCTTCCCTCTGATTATCTTGACGTCGTGGGGAAAGGCGTCATAGAGCTGATACGGGTACTTCCTCTTGAAGCGGTCGAGCGGCTCGCCCACGACCTCGATCTCGTCTATGTCGGCGCATCCGAGGCCCATGCGTCGCGCCTCTCTCAGGTGCCCGACCTCGTCCACGCTGTAACCGAATATGCGGGCGCAGACCGTGTCCACGGCCAGCGTGTCCGTGCCGCCCACCAGGATATTGAAGGGCACGAGCGACTCCTTGTGCAGGGCCACCGGGGGATAGTGCCCGTAGACGGTCGCCACTGTGCCGTCCACCAGCGTCACATCGGGCTTGATAACGCTGTAGATGTCGGCGAGCTTCTCGTGCAGACGATAGTTATGGTCGCGGGCGCGGTCTTTGTGCTTGACGAGCCCGTACTGGTTCTTGATGCCGGCGGTCAGCACGGTCATCGAGTGCGTTTTAAGGCGCGGCACATTTATGTAAACAACGTGGTCCCTCTCGTCGATGATGTGCCTCACATGTTCCGAGACATCCACCTCGTAACCCATGTGCGGGAGCATCACCGGGACCTGACGCCCCTCGTCGAGGAAAATCATCTCGGCACCGCGCTCCGCCGCCATGCGGTCGTAGCCGGCGACGTGGAAGACAAGCCGGGTGAAGTTGCCCTGTGTCGCGTTCTCCATCAGGAAAACGCGTCTGGCCCCGGCCCGCTTGCAGTAGTCTATGACCTCACCGGTCACCTCTACACTCGTATAGACATAAGGCTTAAAATCGATCGCGTTTACTTTCACGTAGACCTCGTCGGGCTTCTGTCTTATGGAGTCGGCGACCCCGTGCCTGTCCATCACGTGGGCCACCGCGCCGGGAAGGTCCCTCTTGATGTCCACGATGGAGACTACCGCTTTTTTCTCAGGCACTTCTGGCTCCCTTCGTCGGGCAGGAGGTTCGTCACAGGTCCTGCGGGATCGCCTCTCCCCGGACGAGGTCCTCCAGCGTCTCGCGGTAGCGGATGACGTACGCTTTGCGCCCCGAGACGAGGATCTCCGGAACGCGCGGGCGTGAGTTGTAGTTCGAGGACATCGAGAAGCCGTAGGCGCCCGCGGTGAAAACCGCGAGCAGGTCCCCCGGCTTTACCTCGGGCATGCCGTAATCCTGGGCGAGGAAGTCCGCCGACTCGCAGACCGGGCCGACAACGTCCACCTTTACCTCCCCGGCGCCATCCTCCCGGACAACGGGAGAAATCTGGTGCACCGCCTTGTACAGGCTGGGGCGTATGAGGTCATTCATCGCCGCGTCCACCACGACGAATCTCTTCTCCTCACCCTGCTTGTTGTAAAGGACCTTCGTCACGAGGATGCCGGCGTTGCCCGATATCATACGACCGACTTCCATGACAATGGTGCAGTCGGAATCCGCGAGCAGGGGCGCGAGCGCCAAAGCGTAGTGGTCCGGGGCCGGCGCTTTCTCGTCCGTGTACTGGATGCCGAACCCGCCGCCGATGTTTATGTACCTTATGTCCATCCCGAGTAGCTTCAGGCTCTTGGCGAGGTTGGATATTTTCTGAACGCTATCCTCGAACGGCCCTGACTCTAGTATCTGCGACCCGATGTGCTGGTGCACGCCGACCGGGTTGAGGCCCGGCAGTTTCTGGGCGACCTCGTACTCGGCCATCGCCTCCTTCATCGGAAGCCCGAACTTGCTCTGCTTCAGGCCGGTGGCGATGTACGGGTGCGTCTTCGGGTCCACGTCCGGGTTGACCCGCAGCGCTATCGGCGCCTGCGTGTCCAGGTTCTGCGCGACGTGGTTTATGAGCATTAGCTCCTGGCTCGACTCGACGTTGAACATGAGTATCCCCTGACGGAGGGCGTACTCGATCTCCCCCGCGGTCTTGCCGAGACCGGCGAACACGATCTTCTTCGGGTCGATGCCGGCCTTGAGCGCCCTGAAAAGCTCGCCCGCCGATACGACATCCGCGCCGGCGCCCTCGTTCGCGAGCAGGCGCAATATAGCGACGTTGCTGTTCGCCTTCACCGAAAAGCAGACGATGTGAGGCGTTTCGCTGAACGCCTGGTCCACAACCTGGAAATGTCGCACCAGCGTGTTCCTGCTGTACAGGTAAAAAGGAGTGCCGACCTTTTCGGCGATATCCTGCACGCGAAGTTCCTCGCAGAAAAGCACCCCGTCCCTGTAGACGAAATCGTTCAACTTTCCCCCTTGGGGCCTCGTTCAAGAACCCTCAAAAGAATTATTCGACCATAAGCTCCAGATATATTATAACCGCGTTCGGTGCTGTCTATCGGCAGAAGAATCGTTTTCAGTCTTCCACGAGCGAGCGCAGCAGGCCTATGTCATCTGGCGAGTCAGGACCCTCGTGCGGCAGTTCGATGATGGCGGCGAGCTCCTCCAGGGAAGGATGGTTCACCATGTAGCGGAAAGCCCCGAGCCCTATCTTTCCCCTGCCGATGTGTTCGTGACGGTCGAGGTGCGAGCCGCACTCACCCTTTGAATCGTTCATGTGAACCAGCATCAAACGCTCGAGGCCGATGAACCGGTCGAGCTCCTCGAGCGCCGCATCGAATCCCGCGGGGATGGAGATGTCGTACCCGGCGGCGAAAACGTGGCAGGTATCGAGACAGAACCCGAGCCTGTCGGGCGCGCCCGCTATCTCGAAGACCGCCCCGAACTGCTCGAAACTGTGGCCTACCGAGGTGCCCGCACCGGCGGTCGTCTCGAGGAGAAGCATGGCCTCGCCGGGCGCGCTCTCCAGCGTCGAGGTCACCGCCCGGGCGATCCTGTTCACGCCGAACTCGTCCCCTTCGCCTCTGTGGTTTCCTAAGTGAGTGACGACGGCGAAGGCGCCGAGCCTATCCGCCTTCCCCAGCGTACTCGCGAGCGAGGCTACCGAGCGATTGAATATCGGGTCGGACGGAGCGGCCATGTTGACCAGGTATATGGAATGTAGGATTACCGGGTCTATGCCGGCATCATCCTTCGCGGCCAGGAACTCATCTGCATCCTCGTCGGTGACCTGCGGCGTCCCCCAGTGTTTGGGGTTACCGGGGAACATCTGGATAGCTTCGCACCCTGCGGCTACACCGTTTTCGACCGCGGAGACAGGCCTTTCCTTGACCTTCACGTGATAACCGAAGCGCAAGCCGCCCATGCCCGGGCCTTCACATCTCCTCGGGCGCGGCAACGCCGAGAAGACCGAGCACTACCTCGAGAACCTGCCTGACGCCTCGCACCAGGAAAAGGCGCGCCCGGCTCAGGCGCTCATCGTCGCTCACAACGCGGCAATCGCGGTAGAAGACATGGAAAAGGGACGCCAGGTCCTCGGCGTAACCGGTCAGGCGGTGGGGCGCCCTCTTCTCGGCGCAGAACACCACGACCTCCTCCAGCTCGCCGAGCTTACGCAGGAGGTCCATCTCGGCCTCGCTGTCGAGAAGCTCGAGGTCCTCGGCGGGCGGCGGCTCCTTCCCCGCTCCCGCATCTGCCGCGTACTTCAATATGCTGCAGATGCGTGCGTGCGCGTACTGGACGTAGAACACAGGGTTCTCCGGGGATTCCCGTTTCGCGAGCTCGATGTCGAAGTCCAGCGGGGAGTCGCTGGAGCGCTGGAGAAAGAAGTAGCGGGCCGCGTCCGACCCGACCTCCT
>JAENXM010000171.1 GCA_016649525.1 Actinomycetota bacterium | reverse complement strand
GCAAGCACCAGGTAGCCATCCTTGTTCGACTCTTTGAATCTCATGCACGCCCAGATCCCCAGGCTCAAGAGAAAGACAATGAAAACCTCCGGGTAGATTCGGAAAGAGTACGCGAGTACCGGGTATGTGAAGAAGAAAAAGAGCGTGACAAGGGCAGCCATTTTTTCGCTCGCGAAACGCCTGAGTATCAAGAAGACGAAAAGCGCTGATAGGCTCATGAAGAGGATCATCGTTATACCTGCGCCACGAAACCCCGCGAGCGCGAAGCCGGGAAGGATGACAAGGGACAGAAAGACGGGGTGCCACGGCACGAGCCGCCCGCCCCTCCCGTTCGTCAAATGCGGCTTGAGCTCCGCGCGGAAATAACCGTCCTTGATGAAGGACTTTGACTCGTAGTTGTTCTCGAGTGACAGGTCGCCGTCCCTCAGGAGGCTTGTGGTGACCACCAGGTAGTGCGGCTCATCCCCGCTCGTCCTGGTAAGCATCCCCTTACCGGTCGGAACCAGCAGGTAGATGAGCAAATAAAAGAATAGACATGCGCAGAAGACCGCGAGTCCCCAGGTTAACCGCCGCTTTCTTTTTATTGCCCCGACACGCTCTTTTATATTCATGCCCGTAACAGAATACTACTTCCGGGCGCGGTTTTTATCTTGGGGCTGGTAAAAGCCCTAAGGCTGGAGGACGCCCGATACTGTGGTGAGCTCGAATCCTTTGGCCCTGAGGTTGTCCACTATCTGGGGGAGCATCGAAGCGGTGTACTGGCCGTGCGTGTGCATGATGACTATGTCGCCGTTCTGTGCCCAGGCCGAGGCCCTGTCCCTGAGCTCCTCGGGAATCGTCGCGGGATGCCAGTCGCGGGTGTCCCTGTTCCAGAGGACTATCGGGTATCCGATGCTCGCAGCCACCAGCTCGACCCGGGCGTCATAGTCACCGAACGGAGGGCGGAAATAAGCCGCGATCTTGATCCCTCCGACCTCCTCCACGGCCCGCTCGGTGCGCCTGAGCTCGTCGACGATCTGCTCGTTTGTGATGTGCGTGAACCACGGGTGACCGAAGGAATGGTTCGCTATCTCGAAGCCCCGGCCGATAGCCATCCGGAGCAGGTCCGGGTTCGCGTAGCACCAGCCGCCGCAGACGAAGAAGGTAGCTGGCGCCTTGAGCGCGCTCATGGTATCGATGATGGCGCGCGCCTGGGGCTCGCGGATATCGTTGGTATCGAAGGTGAGGGCGATCCGGGGCCTGTTCCTGTTGCCCGTATGATATACTGCCGGGTTCACGGGCCCGCCTGGCGCCGGGGGGGTCGGAAGGACCACCGCGTCCCCACGAGGCGTGAAAGCGAGCCGGTCAGGTGGGAGGCTGTAGCCTTTCAGGAGACCTGCGTCCCTTATCATCTCAAGGGTCACCTTCGTCGCCGGGCTTTCAGGCGGCTTCCCGCGCGGCGCCAGGTAGCGCAAGCCCAGCGCTTCTATCCGGCTGTTGCCATCAGGGAGAAGCGAATAGATCCGCCCGCCCTCGGCCTCCAGGGCGTTCACCACGTTGGACCCCTCGGGCACCCGTCTCGCGGGAAGTTTCTGCGCCTGGAATATCACGACGGTCGCGATGATGTATATCAGGAGCAGGGTGAAAGCTTTTCCGTTTATGTCCCGGTGGTTAATCGTCGTGTGTCTCATGGAGTCACATCCTGGAGGGCCGGTTTTCGCATGTCCGGATTCTACAGGCTAGTTGCCCGTATATCCTTCTGCGAAGTACCAGGTTGGTGAGGGCGCGGTGCAGCCGGTGGTGTCGTGACCGCCGCCGCGTGGCTCGGTGCCGTCGCTGTACTCGAAGTACATGGCCCTCTCGGCGATCACCTTGACACCGTTGAGGGACTTCACTCTCATCGAGGCTTCCGCGTCGGAAAGCCCCTCGACTGCGTCCACCTGAATCGTGAACCGGGAGTTCGGCTTTATCGTGTAATCCTTCTCTACAGCGCTTCCATCCGGCCTGGTGAACGTCACGCGGACATCCGCGGGCTGCGGATCGGGGTTCATTATGAGAAGCCACGTATCGAAGCGTCCCCCCGTATAGCCTTCGGCGAAGTACCAGTCGGAAGAAGGCTCGGTCACGCCCCTGCCGTCGTGCCCGCCGGAGATACCGTTGTAGTCGAAGTACATGGAGCGCTCCGCTATAATCCCCACGCCGTTCAGCGAAGCCACACGGGTGGAGAAACCGGCGTTATCGAGCCCTTCAACCCTGTCCGCCGGGATCGTGTAGCGCGAGTGGGGCGCGAGCTCATATGTCTTTACGATATTGGCCCCGTCCTCTCTCATGAACGTGGCCTCGACCGATGCCGTCTCGCTGCCGGGGTTTTGAACAAGCACGTAGGTATCAAACCTTCCGCCCGTGTACCCCTCGGCGAGGTACCACGCCGTCGCAGTGGCCGCGACCCCCGCCTCGGAGTTCCCGTCGTCACACCCCATGTAGTTGAAGTACATGGAGCGGTCAGCGACTATGCCGACCCCGTTGGTTGACTCGACCATGGTCGAGACGTCCGTGTTCTCGAGGCCGGGAATCTCGTCTACATGAACGGTCATCCTCGAGCAGGGCGCCGCAGTCGCCGTCCTCTCGACCGTCCCGCCGCCGGGGACCATGAAGGTGAACCTGACGTTGGCCGTGTCCATCTCCGGGTTCTCGACCAGGATATAGGTATCGAACGCCCCCCCGGTGTAACCCTCGGCGAAGTACCACTTCGCAGCGGTGTCGGGCACGCCTGCGCTCGCGCTCCCGCCGCTGAACCCGCGGTAGTTGAAATACATGGCGCGCTCGGCCACCACGGGCTTGTCCGAGACGATCCTCGTGGATACCTCCTGGAACTGGACGTAATCGTTTACCTTGAGCGTGTAACGCGAATTGGCTGCTACATCTATGATCTGGTTGCTGGTGCCTCCGTCCGGCCGCATGAACGTGAAGGTCACCAGGGTCGATTCCGGGTTGGGGTTGAGGACGAGGAGGTACTCGTCGAAGTTCATCGCCGCGAGGTCGAAGAGCGAGCTCTGTAGCCCGAGGCGCACGGACAGCGTCGTCCCTGTAACCGTCTTCGTTCCGGCGGAGCCCGTTATCCTCGCGCGCGACACGCGCCCGCCGGGGGTGCGGCTGGAGAGGTCCATCACGTAAAGGGTTCCGACAGCCGTGTCACCGTATGCGTTCAGCTTGGCCTCGACCTCCGACTTCCTCAGGCTTACGCTCCAGGCATAACGGGAGGAGCGCTGGCAGTATGTATCCGGCTTGCCCCTGAGGTAGGGTATCGCGTTGCCTCCCCATACGTCCTCGTTGTTCTCGGTGTGCCCCCCGCAGGAGCCGCAGTAGGCGGCAGTTATGGGCTTCCCGTCGTAGGTGATGATCTCACCTGTCGTCTGGTCCACGGCGGCGCAGTTCTTGGGGTACTTTGAGAGGTTCTTGTTCTCGTCGTAGGCCTGGCAGCAGTTGCCGCTCGAGCAGATGTCGTAGCCGTCCTTCGCGTGTTTTCCGCGCGCTATGCAGGAAAGCGTGTAGGTCCTGGCCGCGACGTACAGGACCTTGAGGTCCTCCATCGGGCAGTTCTCGGGTTCCTCCTGGAGGTGGTAGAGGTAATCGTGCATGGTGTGGACGCGTATCTGGCCATCGCGACCTTTTACCCTGATCGGCTGGTTGTCGTCAGTGCGGCCGAACCGGATCCCCGTGTAGTAGTAATTGATTATGTCGTGGTAGTTCCAGCCGTCGTAAGCTCTGTAGAGCGCCCCGTCCATGCACATGCCGACACCGTGGGCACGCCCCCTCCCTGAGAAAATATATGGCGGGTCGCTTCCGCCACCACTACCGGCGGGCGCAATGGCGCTCAAGGAGGCGACCAGAACCGCTATGACCGCGAAAACCGCCAGTATTTTGACAAAATTGGTGCCTGGCACCAAATGTGTCATTCTGATCCCACCTCTCCTACATGCCGGTGTATCCCTCGGCAAAGTACCATTTGTCAGCTGCCCCGCCGACACCGGGCGCGCTCGAACCACCTGTTCGCTGCCCGTACCTGAAGTACATGGAGCGCTCTACCAGAATCGGCTCACTGCTCTTGATGCTTGAGGATACCTCCTCGGCGGAAAGCCCCTCCTCGCTGTCAACCGGTATCGTGTAGCGGGAGTGGGCTATGACCATGTAGCTCCTG
>JAENXM010000238.1 GCA_016649525.1 Actinomycetota bacterium | reverse complement strand
GGAAGATGAGGGTCCTCGACATCGGTCCCATCTGGTGCTTCCAGGAGTTCTGCCGCTCGCTCGACAACATCGAGTACGTCTCCGCTGATATAGAATCCCCGCTTGCGATGCGCCACATGGACATAAAGGACTTATTGTTCAAGGACTCGAGCTTCGACTGCATCATCTGTTACCACGTGCTCGAGCATGTCGACGATGACAGAAAGGCGCTCAACGAGCTGTACCGCGTGCTTAAGCCGGACGGCTGGGCGATAATCCAGGTGCCCGTCCAGCTCGAGAGGACCACCGACCGCTCTATGATGACGAAAAAAGAGCAGGGCGAGATACTGCGCTGGCCCGGCCACCTGAGGGCCTACGGTCGGGACTATCCGGAGATCCTTGCTTCAGCCGGTTTCAACGTCGAGGTCCACCCTTACGTGCAGAAGTTCAGCGCCGAAGAGATCAAACGCTACGGCCTCGACACCAGCGAAGACATACACGTCTGTAGGAAGTAGCGGTCCCGGCCTGAGAGGCCGGGCTAAACCTTCTCTTTTAGACCGGGCTCTTAGCCCGGTTATCCTATCCCGGCCTGAGAGGCCGGGCTAAACCTTCTCTTTTAGACCGGGCTCTTAGCCCGGTTATCCTATCCCGGCCTGAGAGGCCGGGCTAAACCGACAGCGGGTATTTGCCGTACTCCTCGACGGCCTCCAGCATCCAGTGAAGCCTTTCGAGCGATATGTCGGGGTGGCTGTTGGTCGGGGCCACCATGTAACCGCCGCCCTTGCCCGCAGCCTCGATAGAGGAGCGCACCGCTTCGAAGACCTCCTCCCTGCCGGCGTCAACCAGTATGTGGGTGATGTCCATGTTGCCGAGAAGGCACATCCGGTCACCGACCATCTCCTTGACCTTCGAGAGCTCGATGCCGGCCGTCGGCTCGAGCGCGTGCACGCCGTCGAACCCGCAGTCCGCGTACCACTCGAGGAGCTGATAGACGTTGCCGCAGGAGTGCACGACTATCTTCATGCCGAGCCTGTGGGCGGTCTCGGCGATGCGGCGGAAAGCGTCCCCGTAGAACTCCTCCATCATCTTCGGGCTGATCATGGGGCCTGACTTGTATGCCATGTCATCGGAGTAAACCACACCGGGCAGACCCGCGTCTGCCATCGCCTCGATCATCATGCAGTACCAGTCCTCGTAGAACTTTATGTACCTGTGCATGAAGTCCTTCTCACGGTGGACGGCTACAGCCCATCGGTCAAACCCGAAAGGCTGCCACGACATCTCGAAGAGGCCGTAAAGGAAGCTGCCCATTACCACTATCTTGTCCCCGAAATCCTTTTGGATGGGCTTGAAGGCGCGGTTTGTCCTCGCAGGATATCGCAGTATATCCCGTTTGTCCCAGGCGTCCCAGTCGGCGGGGCCCTTCAGCATCCCGCCCCTGTACATCGGCGTTCCGATATTACCTTTTTTATCGACGACGAAGTCGTAGTAGCGGCCGTAGATGTCCTCGCCCACGTTCGTGTCGCGGAAGCGCCATATAGGGACGTGCATCACCCAGGCGGAGTCGTACCCGAACTTGACAGAGGCGGCCGTCCTGTCGTACGAGAAACTGTCCATCTCCGAATCCAGGAGGTGCAACCTGTTGATGAGCGGCGCGGTTTTGTCTATCACCCACCCCGCGTATCTGTTGGTGACAAGGAACCCGAGCGGCACCGGCTTTTTACCGAGAATCTCATATATGTTCGCGTACTCCTCCATCACGTCGAAAGTGGGGACCCTGTCCGGCTCTCGGAGCTCCAGCGCGGCTATTACCCTATCAATGCTGCCCTCCATCGTCGATTACCTCCTCGCCAATCCATAAAGTCCGTCTTTTAGCCTATCACGGAGCGTCAGTAGGGTCCCAGTCCGTATGCAAATCCTCGTCGAAAGAATCGAGCCTCTCCATGTCCTCGGGCGAGATGGAGAAATCAAAGACCCCGGTGTTCTCTCGGATCCTCTCCATGCGCGATGGTTTCGGGATAACTACGACCTCGTGCTGCAGCGCCCATCGGATGAGGACCTGCGCAGGCGACTTCCCGTAACGTTCCGCGATGTGCGCGAGCTTCCGGTCACCAAGCCGCCTCCCGCGGGTGAGCGGGCTGTAAGCCTCGAGCTGGATATTATGCGCGCGGCAGAAATCGAGCAGGTCCCTCTGAAAAAGGTACGGGCTAAACTCCACCTGGTTGACCGCCGGCACTGTTTTGGAGCTTTCGAGCAGCTCCTCGAGGTGGCCAATCGTGTAGTTACTGACCCCGATTGCCCTGCATTTCCCGTCAGCGAGAACGGTCTCAAGCGCCCTCCAGGAATCGCCCCTCAAGCGCTCGACGGGCCAGTGGATGAGGTAAAGATCGATGTAGTCCAAGCCGAGCTTGCCGAGGCTCTCTTGGAAAGCGGCCAGGGCCCTTTCATAACCGTGGTCGCTGTTCCAGAGCTTTGTCGTCAAGAAGACCTCCTCGCGGGGCACGCCGCTCTTCTTCAGCGCCTTCCCGACAGAGCGCTCGTTTTCATACAGAGTGGCCGTGTCTATCAGCCGGTATCCCGCGTCGAGCGCCCACAACACCGCGCTCTCCGTCTCCTTCCCGGAGCGCATCATGTAGGTGCCGAGACCGAGCAGGGGCATCTCGATCCCGTTATTGAGCGTCACCTTCGTGCCAATGTCCATCGTCAGACAAGTCTACACCTTTCTTCGACAGGCCGGCCCCTTTGCGGGAGTTATTGATAGAATCTTGCCTGCGACGGCCATCAGGGCTGTCGTGACTCGTACTTAGCTTTTTAAAGAGGAGGTGGAGGATGGAAGCCGCTAAAACCGGGGACCGTTCCCTGGTCCTGGCGGAACTGCGGAGGCTCATCTTCGCCGAGGAGCGCATCTCGACTGACCCGGACGTTGCCGCGGCGTACCTCGCCGACGAGGGTGACGCGGAGAAGATCCTTGCCCTGGTCAAGCCGCGAACGGTGGAGGAGATCCGGGGCCTCGTCGCGCTCGCCAACCGGAGCGGCCTCGCTCTCTATACGCCGATGCCGTATGGTCTCGAGCCCCTCCGCGAAGGCGTCGTCGTCGACCTTTCCGCCATGGACCGGATACTCTCGCT
>JAENXM010000142.1 GCA_016649525.1 Actinomycetota bacterium | reverse complement strand
GAGGAGGCAAGCGGGTGCCCGAAAGCTATCGCGCCCCCCAGCTGGTTCAGCCGCTTGTCCTTGATGCCGTCCATCTTGAACTCGTCGATGAACGCAAGGCATTGTACCGCGAACGCCTCGTTCAGCTCGATGAAGTCGAGGTCGTCGAACTTCAGCCCCGTCTTCTCCAGAACCTTCTTGGTAGCGGGAATCGGGCCGACCCCCATTACCTCGGGCCGCACTCCCGCGTAGGCGTAGCCGACCGCTTTCATCTTCGGCTTAAGGCCGAGCTTCTCGACTATCTTGCCGGAAGCGAGTATCGTGCCGGCCGCGCCGTCGTTGAGTCCGGAGGAGTTACCCGGGGTCACACGGCCGCCCTTGCGGAAGGGGAGCCTCAAGCCCTGCATCCCCTCGACCGTCGCCTCGGGCCTCGGCTGCTCGTCCTTGTCGGCAACCTTCCAGCCTTCCGGGCTCCACACCGTCATCGGCACGATGATGTCGTCGAAGTAGCCGTCGTCCAGGGCTTTCTTCGCCTTCTGCTGGCTCCAGACTGCGTATTCATCGGCCATCTGCCTTGTGAGGCTCGGGTACATGTCGTGGATGTTCTCGGCGGTCATGCCCATATTGAGGGCGGTCGGGTCCACGATCTTTTCCGCGATGAAACGCGGGTTCGGGTCGGCCCCCTGGCCCATGGGATGATTGCCCATGTGCTCGACGCCTCCCGCGACGATGACGTCGGCCATGCCGAACCCGATGTCGCTGATTCCGTTGTTTATCGCCGTCATGGCGCCGGCGCACATGCGGTCAACCGAGTAGCCCGGAACCGAGACGGGCAGTCCTGCGAGTATGGCGCTCGTGCGGCCGAGAGTCAGTCCCTGGTCCCCGAACTGGGTCGACGCCGCCCATATGTTGTCGTCGACCAACGCGGGATCGATGTCCGGGTTCCGGTGTAAAAGTGTCCGGATGACCTTTACCACCATGTCGTCGGCCCTTGTGTTGCCGAAGAAGCCATCCGGCCGCGCCTTGCCGAAAGCGGTTCGGCAGGCATCGATGAGATAAGCGTCCTGTACCTCTTTCCCCATACTGATTCCTCCTTTTATCGCGTCGTGGGCGGAGCGCACTCAACCCTTACCGAGGGTACTCAAAACCAGGTCGAGAAGGCGCACGCAGTCTCTAATGGGACTTCGCAATGAAAAAGAATATCACGAGCAGGAGTCGATTCTCAAATCAATATTTTGCAGCCCTTATCCCGAGAGAATATCTACGACCTCTCCGATGGCCGCCTTGCCCGCCTTGACACCCGAGCCGCCGCTCAGAACGCAGCAGACACCCCCCGGAAAGCGCTCCCTGACCGCCAGCGCGAACCTGCGGTAGGCGTCAACGGAGAAGCGGAACGCCCCGTAGTCTCCGACGTGCGAGTCGTACCCGAATATCACGTAAAGGAGGTCCGGCTCGAAATCGAGCGCCCTGTCGAGGCACGCCTCCGCGTGCTCGATGAAAAGGTCGTCTTCAGCGTCGAAAGGGAGGGGTACGTCGATGTTGGTCGCACCCATCCCGACGCCACGGGAACCGTAGTTCGAGTGGAAGTTTATGTGGAGCACCCTCTTCTCAGGCCCGAGGATATCCCTGGTACCGTCGCCGAAATGCGGGTCTATGTCTATGACGGCCAGACGCCCGGCAAGGCCCTCGTCGAGGAGATGCATCGCCGCCACGCCCACGTCGTTGATGAAGCAGAACCCCCAGTACCCCTCCCTGCTCGCGTGATGACCGGCCGCTCCCACGAAGCAGAAAGCGTTGTCGGCCTCCCCCCGGATGAGCTTGACGGAGGCCTCCACTACTCCACCGGTTGAAAGCACCGCGGTCTCCCAGAAGCCGGATGACTCCACGTCGGCAAGATGATGCGGGGTATGCACTCGCCCCAGGAGTTCAAGCGGAGCCGGCCCGGGAGTCAACACCTCGACCCCCGGCCTGTCCAGGTACCCCGCCTCCTTCAGGTGCTGGAAAGCGGGTTCTACACGGTCCTTGAGCGGGGGATATCCTTGTTCGGCGAACAGATCATGGTAAACGATCAACAGATTGGGGTCAGGTCTTGAATCGTGAATTATTTCATTCACTTTGCCCGGCTTATTAAGAATTCACGATTCAAGACCTGACCCCATCATTCCTTGAAGACGACGCGGTTACGGCCCGCGTCCTTGGCCTGGTAGAGTGCCTCATCCGCCTTCGCGATGATATCAAAGCGCCCCTGGATGCCCGGGCTCGGGAACGTAGCTACGCCCTGGCTGACGGTGATGCGAAGCCCCTGATCCGACGCATCGAAAACGTAATCCTCCACGGCCTTGCGTATCCTCTCCGCGGTGTATGTTGCCTCTGACCCGTTCGTCTCCGGCAGGAGTATCGCGAACTCCTCTCCTCCGTAACGGGCCACGGTATCCATCGATCTCAGACAGCTCTTTATCAGGTTGGCCAAACCGACCAGTATCTCGTCACCGCAGAGGTGCCCGTAGCTGTCGTTCACATTCTTGAACAGGTCTATATCGAGCATGATCATGCTGAAAATGGTGTTGTACCGGTCGGCCCGGTTGTACTCCTTCTCGAACAGCTCCTGGAAGAAACGGTGGTTATGTATCTTCGTAAGCCCGTCGGTGATCGCGAGCTGCCTCGCGCCTTCGTAAAGCCGCGCGTTGTCTATGACTATGGTGACCTGGTTCTGGATCACGTTCAGGATGCTCTGCGCCGTCCTTCCCAGAGGGCGGCTCGCGTAATTGCTCAGAACCAGGAGGCCCGCGACCCGGTCGTGGGCCTTGAGCGGAATGTGGATGTGGGCGTAGTCGCGCTCGGGCGCCTGCTCCTTGCTCTCGCGGATGTACTCCTCACCGTACACCGAGACCTTGATGCGGTCCGGGTTAGCGAGCTCCCAGCCGTGACCCCGCGCCAGCTCCAGGACGTCGTCCTGTATGTGCACCAGGCCCTCCATCTTGGTCGGCCTATTAAGCCGGATGATCATCGCCTCTTCCTCGAACATGAGGACGACGCCCACGGAGTTGCCCACCACGCGCGCTATTATCTCGAGGACGCTCTTCACCGTCCCGCGGTAATCCTGGCTCACGCTGGCTAGCGCCCCCAGCTCGTTGAGTATCGTCGACTCGAAGAGCTTCGAGTCCAAGAGGTCTATCACGCGGCCTATGACGGCGGATTCGTCAAGAAGCTTCACGGGCACGTCCCGCTGCTTCTGGTTGCCCTGGGTCCTCCGGCTCTGCTCAATCTGGTCCTCGATGACCGTCAGAAGCTGCTCCGGCTTGAAGCCCTTCGTGACGTAAGCGTCGGCGCCCGTCTTCATCCCCCAGAACATGTCGCTCTGCTGGTCCCGCCCGGTCAGCATCACGATGGGGATACCCCTGGTGAACTCGTCGTCCTTCAGCAGCCTGCAGACCTGGTAGCCGTTTATCTTGGGCATCTCGATGTCCAGGATGACGAGGTCGGGCTCCTCCGTGTATGTCTTGTTTATCGCCTCCAGGCCGTCCCAGGCCACGATAACGTCATAGTCGGCTCCCTCGAGGATAGCCGAGGTGACCTTGACCACTAATTTGTTGTCATCCGCGAGTAAGATGTTGCCTTTGGACATCCCGATCTCCAGGCCGAATACGCTCTCGATGTTATTCTAACTGTCCGCCTGCCGAATAAACAATAAGGGGTCAGACCCCTCATTGAACGCACTGAGAGAAAGTTGTATCATCTTATCAGACCGACTCGGCCGGTTTGGTTGGGCCGGTTCGTTTTCGCGAGATAAGGCTTTAACGGGAAGGTAAAAGGATTGCCCAGGTACGATTACAGGTGCAAGAGCTGTAAAAGAAGCTTCGAGGTCGTGCACGGCTTTGACGAGGATGTCTCGTCCTGCGAATACTGCGGCGGGCCGGTTCGAAGGGTCTTTCACCCCGTGGGTATAGTGTTCAAGGGTTCCGGCTTTTACGCGACGGATGCGCGCAACCGCGACGACAAGAAACTCAAGCCCGCGGAGGAAGAGGCCCCAGCCGCAAAAGCAGCCTCGAGCGACAACGGCGGCAAGAAGGACAAGGACAAGGAAAAGGAAAAGAAATCCCCCGAATCCACGAAGTCCGCTTCCTGAAACGCCCCGCCGCCTCCTTATGCGGGAATCATGCCCGGGGCATGCCCGTTGTGATATAAAATCCCTGTTAAGACTGTCCGCTCAAGACTTCACTGGAGGTTGACATGGCAGACACTACCCCCGTCGGGATAACCGGGGGCACAGGCCTGTACGAAATACCGGAGATGGAGATCGAGGAGGAGGTAAGACTCGAGACCCCGTTCGGTGACCCGTCAGACGTCTACATACGCGGGAAGCTCAAGGGTGTTCCCGTGATATTCCAGGCCCGGCACGGCAGGGGGCACCGCATAACCTCCCCGGGCGTAAACTACCGGGCGAACATCTACGGTTTCAAGGTGCTGGGGGTAGACACCCTTATCTCGGTGGCGGCGGTCGGCAGCATGAAGGAGGAGATCCACCCCACCAACATCGTCATCCCGAACCAGTTCTTCGACCACACGAAAAGCAGGGAGTGCAGCTTCTTCGAGAGCTCGCCGGCGGTGCACGTCGATTTCGCCGACCCTGCCTGCCCGGTACTATCGGAGGCGCTGCACCGGAGCGGAGAGGCGGTCGGCGCGCGGGTTCACATGGGGGGGACATATATCTGCATAGAGGGGCCGGCCTTCTCGACGCGCGCCGAGTCGAACATCTACAGGGGCTGGGGCGTCGACGTCATAGGCATGACCGCTGCTCCCGAGGCCAAGCTCGCCCGAGAGGCCGAGATCTGCTACGCGAGCCTCTCGCTCGTCACCGACTACGACGTGTGGAAGGAGAAGATAGCGGACGTGACAGCGGGAATGATACTTGCGAACATGACTACGGTAGCCGAGACAGCGAAAGAGATCATCAAGGAGGCGGTGCCGCGCGTAGAAGACGACCG
>JAENXM010000256.1 GCA_016649525.1 Actinomycetota bacterium | reverse complement strand
GGCCAAGGTCGTCGAGATGATGCCCGAGATGATTCTGGCCATGCTGGGAATCGACGAGCTCAAGACGCCAGAGGAGTTCAAGCCTCTAGAGGACGGGCAGGTCCTGGAGCTGGCCGGGCTCACCATCAAGGTCCTGCATACGCCGGGGCACTCGCCGGGCAGTGTGAGCTTTCTAGTTGGCGACGCGCTGTTCGACGGGGATCTGGTATTCCGGGGGTCGATAGGGAGAACCGATTTTCCCGGGGGCGATTTCGGGACGCTCATCCGCTCGGTCAAGGAGAAGGTCTTCGTGCTGCCCACGGAGACCAAGGTCTATCCGGGGCACATGGGGATGACTACGGTGGGTTGGGAGAAACGTACCAACCCGTTCCTGCTCGGACAATAGGAGACGATGGACGGCGCGTAAGGGGGATGATCGAAGATGAAAGGCAACGATAAACTGAAGGTGCCGAAGCTCGGCCAGGTTGGCATCGTGGTAAGGGACATCGACGAGACGATTCGTTACTACAGGGAGGCTTTCGGCATAGGTCCGTGGGCCGTCTTCGAGGGTGAGCCCGTCGAATGTGTCGAAAAAGGCGAGCGCATAACCTTCAAGGGCAGGATGGCCATGGCACAAACAGGGCGGGTGGAGCTGGAGCTGATACAGATCCTCGAAGGGAGAAGCTTTCATTCCGATTTCCTCGAGGAGCAGGGGGAGGGTATCCACCACATCGGTTTCTTCGTGAACGACTTCGATGAACGCCTGGCCGCGGTCAAGGAGGCCGGCATAGGAATCCTCCACCAGGGGTTTCTGAAGCAGATGGGCCTGACGATTAAATACGCATACCTTGACACTACCGCGATCGGCGGGGTGATCATCGAGCTCATCGAGCAGCGTTTCCTGGGCCTGCCCTTGTTCGCAAAATCACTGCTTCTGCCGCTGGGTGCGAAGATAGCGGAGAGAATATACCGCTGAGTGGAAGCACGGCCGCGAAGGGGAGTGATGGAGCTAAAAGAGTTCGAAGACGTTGTTGGCGAGGTCCTCGACGACCTCCCGGCCGATTTCGCGGAGAAGCTAGAGAACGTGGAGGTCGTGGTAGAGGACTGGCCTGCGAAGGCCGACCTGGAGCAGGCGGGTGTCGGCAAGGGGCAGACGCTTCTGGGGCTGTACCACGGGGTGCCGCTATCGGAGCGCGGATGGCACTACATGCTGGTCCTCCCCGACAGGATATCCATCTACAGGGAGCCGATCGAAAGAGTGTGCGAGCAGGCGAAGACCCCGGTCCCCGAGTTGATAAGGCAGGTCGTCCTCCACGAGATAGCGCATCATTTCGGGATCCCCGACTCGAGGCTCAGGGAGCTTGGTTATTAACTGCATGAAAGGCGAGTGATTTAACGGGTGAAAATCGTAGCAGTCAACGGAAGCCCGTAAGTAGGCCGTCTTTCGCTCGAGGCTGATTAGAACAGCCATCGCCCGATGCTGTATCATTTAATTGAGTTAATCAGCACTCATTAGAACAAGCCTGGAGGGTTGATGGAAGACTCGCGACCGGGGTCTGACCCGATAGTGGAAATAAAGGAAGGGATGAAGGCCGCGGATTACCTCTGCGACGATAACATTGCGACTGCGCTCTTTCTCGCCGGCGAGCTGAACAAACCAATTCTGGCCGAAGGCCCCGCCGGTGTGGGAAAGACGGACCTCTCGAAGGCGTACAGCCGTTACAGCGGTCTTCCCCTCATAAGGCTTCAGTGTTACGAGGGGCTTGATGAGGCCAAGGCCCTCTACGAGTGGAACTACAAGAAGCAGCTCCTGTGCATCCAGGCCGACCGCAGCCGCGACCTCACCTGGGAGCAGCTGGATGACGACCTCTTCAGCGAGGACTTCCTGCTCCCCAGGCCGCTGCTCAAGGCCATCACCAGCGACGGGAGGGTCGTCCTCCTGGTCGACGAGGTCGATAAGGCGGACGTCGAGTTCGAGGCGTTCCTGCTCGAGGTCTTGAGCGACTTCCAGGTATCCATCCCCGAGCTGGGCACGGTCGTGGCCCGCCAGATGCCCTTCGTCGTCCTGACATCGAACCGCACCCGGGACCTCTCCGAGGCACTCAGGCGCAGGTGCCTCTACCTTTTCATCGATTTCCCCGACCCCGAGAGGGAGCTCGAGATCGTCAGGCTGCGGGTACCGGGGGTGGCGGAGGAGCTCGCCCGCCGCGTGGTGGCGGTGGTCCGTTACATAAGGCAGATGGACCTCAAGAAAGTCCCCAGCATATCTGAGACCCTCGACTGGGCGCGCTCGATCATGGTGCTCGGCCGTGACGTCATCGACGAGGATATGATCGCCGGGACCTTGAGCCTCCTGATCAAAGAGCAGAAGGACCTCGAGAAGGTGCAGGCGAACATCAAATCGCTCGCGCGCCAGGCTCTCAGCTGAAGGCAACCCCATGTCTGTTGACGAGCAGCTGCTCGAATTCGTAGGCAGGCTCCGCGCAAGCGGCCTCTCGATCTCGCTTGCCGAGAGCAAGGACGCGCTGGAGGCGCTACGGGTGGTCCCGCTCGAGAGCGCCGGCACGCTCCGCGCCACCCTGAAATCGACCCTCATCAAAAAGGAATCCGACTTTCCCCTTTTCGAGGCGCTCTTCGACGAGTACTTCACGGGGTCGCTTGCCATGCAGATGGCGGGAGACGATACGGGTGAAGAGCCTTTCGCTGAAGAGGCCGATTACGCGATGCTGGGTCCTGCGGACTTCGCGGCGATGCTGAGGGAGGCGGTGGTCTCGGGCACCAGTGACGACGTGGTGGCGCTGGCGCTCATGGCGGCGGAAGGGATCGGGATGATGGAGGGCGGGTTCGGTCAGAGCTCGAGGG
>JAENXM010000001.1 GCA_016649525.1 Actinomycetota bacterium | reverse complement strand
GTCATGTCCGGAGCTCGACGCGCTCCAGGACATCTCGCTCAACCAGCTCGGCGTCTGGGGATGCCGGATGACGGGCGCCGGATTCGGCGGATGCGTGATAGCTCTCATCCAGGAAAAGGCACTGGATCGCTACCTGAGGCGTGTCCCGGGGCTTTACTGGCAGGCGACCCACTATGATGCCGAGTTCATCGTGTCCTCTCCCGGAGAGGGCGCGCGCAAGCTCTAGGAGGCAGGCCGGATGAGGACTCTCGTTACTGGGGGAGCCGGGTATATTGGATCGGTCATGGTTTCTATGCTCATAGACGGGGGCCACACCGTCCTCGTCCTGGACGACCTCTCGTGCGGGCACCGGGAAGCGGTCGAAGGAGCGGACCTGCAGGTTGTCAGCCTGGAGGACCTCGCCTCCGTGCGCGACGCGTGCCGGCGGTTCAAGCCCGATGCCTGTCTCCACTTCGCGGCGCACAGCCTGGTAGGCGAGTCGATGCTGAACCCTCTCAAGTACTTCAGGAACAACGTGGGCGGCGGGCTCAACCTGCTCAGCGCGATGGTCGAGGTCGGCTGTTACCGGCTCGTCTTCTCATCGACCGCCGCGACCTATGGAGTGCCCGCGAGCGTACCCATCGTCGAGGACTCGCCCACCGAGCCGATAAACCCCTACGGGTTATCCAAACTGATGTTCGAAAGGATACTCGCGGAGCTCTCAAAGATAAACGCCGTGAGGTACGCGTCGCTCCGCTACTTCAACGCAGCCGGGGCCGACCTCCAGAACGGGCTGGGCGAGGACCATGATCCCGAGACGCACCTCATCCCTAGAGTCATAGCCGCGGCCCTCGGAAAAGAGCCTGAAGCCACCGTTTACGGCACTGACTACCCGACTCCCGACGGCACCTGTGTACGCGATTACATCCATATCCTCGACCTCTGCCGCGCGCACATGCTGGCGCTCGAGCACCTCGAGGGCGGCGGTGAAAGCCGTGTCTACAACCTGGGGAACGGCAACGGGTTCTCCGTGCGAGAAGTGATCGAATCAGTAAGGCGCGTTACCGCTGCGGACTTCGAGGTCGTCGAGTCCGGACGCCGCGCGGGAGACCCGCCGTCGCTAGTCGCCTCGTCGGACAGGACAAGGGAAGAGCTCGGCTGGGAGCCTGTGTTCAGGGACCTCGACGGGATAGTAGAGACCGCCTGGAAGTGGCACCGCGAGCATCCCGACGGCTACGAGTAGCGTCACTGGAACGCGAGCCGTACCCCCTCCATGAACTCCTTGAACTCGAGATAGCGGTCCGTCACGACCCCGTCCACGCCCCAGTCGGTGAGCCGGACCAGGTCATGCTCGTTGTTAACGGTCCATGCGTACACCTCGAGCCCGAGGTCGTGAGCCTGCTCCACCAGTTCCTTGTCTATGCTGTTGAAGTGCGGCAGCACGATCTCCGCCCCGGCCTCGACCGCATTCTGCAGCTTCCTTTCATGGCGGTAGGACATCCTGTAGAGATAACCGGCCCTTGCCTTCGGGAATATGCTCTTCAGTTCGTCAAGGAAAGTCCTGTTGAACGAGGTCACGAGCGTTTCGTGCTCGATATTGTAGGCCTCGAGCATCTCTCCGACCTCCCGCACGGGCGCTTCCTTGACCTCGATGTTGAAGGTGACCCAGCCCGCGAGCCTCTCCAGGACCTCCGAGAGCAGGGGCCTGTCCGGGTCCAGCCTTTTGAGCTCCTCGTAGTCAGTCCTGCTGACGATGCGGCCCCAGATCGTGCCGTCGTGGCAGACGACCAGCTCTCCGTCCTGCGTCCTCCTTACATCCGTCTCTATCATGCGGACCCCGGAGGCCGCAGCCCTCTCCATCGCCTCCAGCGTGTTGTCGGTGCCGAAGCCCCGCCCTCCCCGGTGCGCAATCAGCTTCAAATAATCTCCTCTCGAGCTAACCGGAAATCAGCCCCGCTCCCTTGAGCGTCTCTCTCACCGTGTCCGCCTGCTCGGGACTCAGCGGGGGCAGCGGGCCCTTTACCGCCGCGTTGAAAGGGTGCCCGAGGAGACGTACTGCTTCCTTCATCATGGCGTGGGGCGCCGCCGAAGAGGCGAGAAGCGGCGCGCACGCGTAGACCTCGTTCTGGATGCTCGCGGCCTTCTCGGAGTCACCGGCGACAATCGCCTCATACAGCGCGACCGTGGTCTCAGGGATCACGTTGGGCAGCGGGCAGATCGCGCCGCAGGCCCCTGCCTCCATCGTCGCGACAAGATTGAGAGTCATACCGGTAAAGACGCAGAAATCCTCATCCGCCGCGTCAACCAGCGCCCTTACCTCCTCGACGTCGAATATGGTCTCCTTTGCCCCCACGATGTTCTCGATCTCCGACAGGCGGGCGATGGACGCAGGCGACAGCTTGAGCTGCGTGTTCGCAGGCCAGTTATAGAAAAGGACCGGGAGTCTCACCGCCCGGGATATCGTCTCGTAGTGCTCATAGACGGAATCCTCCTCGAGCGGGTAGAAGAGAGGAAGCGCTACCAGCAGTCCGTCTGCGCCCGCGCCTTCCGCGCATTTCGCCATTTCCACAGCCTGTTCCGTCCCCCTCTCGTTTATCCCCACGATCACCGGGACCCTTCCGGAACACGATTCGACGACGACGTCGATTGCGTCTCTCTGAAGATCGTGTGTCAGATAGGGGCATTCACCGTTGCTGCCCAGCACGACCAGGCCGTGGACCCCCGAGCCGACCTGGTACTCGGTCAAATCCTTCATGGCCTCTCGGTCGATCTTCCCCTCGCTGTCGTAGGCGGTGAGCATGACCGTGAATATCCCCTGGAACCTCTTCATAGCAGTACCCCCTTGCCTCCCGGCTGAATACTCGAGCACTTGAGATTCTATATCTTTTCGAGTCCACGGTTTGGCCGACAGTCGCTTGTGGGCATATATGGCCGGTGCTATACTTTTCATCACCTCTTACGAGGGAGTTACGCCATGACAAACCCTGAAAGGCTCCGTTTCATCGACCGGGTGAAGACCATCGAGAAGCGCATGCTCGTGGTCGTGAACCCCATGAGCAAGAAAGGCTCGGAGCTCGCGTCGCGAACGCGCAGCCTCATCCGCCGGGAGGGTATGGACCTCGAGGAGACCTCCACCGACCATCCGGACGACCTTGGCTCCACCGTCCAGTTCTGGTCAAAGAGGTTCGGCGGCTCGAGGGTGATAATGGTCTTCGGGGGAGACGGCGCGATAAACCAGGTCATCAACAACGTCATGCTCTCGCGCTCCAACAACAACGTGGTCCTGGTGCCGATACCGGCAGGCACCGCGAACGATTTCTGCCGTGCCGTCGGTTTCGAGACCGTGGAGAGCGCCCTCAACGCTATGGTCGATTTCAACATCCAGACGGTCGACCTTATAAAGATGGAGATCGAGGGCACGGGACGAACCGTGAAGTACTGCAGCAATGTCTTCGCGGTCGGGCTGGACGGCGAGCTCGCGCACCGCTCGCAGAAGTACAAGAGGTTCGGAGTCCCCGGTTACTGGTACGCGTCGCTGAAAAAGGCCGCAATAGCCATGTTCAAAGGGATTGAGACCTACCGGGTCGATGTGAAGGCCAACGGCTTCGAGTACAGCGGCAACCTTGTCGACGGGGTCTTCTCGAACATCAACAGATACGGGCGCAACCTTCTCATCGCACCCGACGCGAAGCCCGACGACGGTAAGATACACATAGCCATAGCCAAGCCGATGCACGCGGCCAAGGTACTTGTCACGGGGCTGATGCTCTTAAAGGGAAAACACGGCAGGATGTCCACGGTCGAGATGTCCACTTGTGAAAGCGTGGACATTGATATCCTCGATGACCTCTACGCGCAGGAGGACGGGGAGGTCTACTTCTATCCCCGGGGCACGAAGATCCGCCTGTCCCTGGAGCCCCAGGCGCTCAACGTCATCGCGCCGCCCTCATCGTCAATCGCGGCCCCGGGCGCCAGTTGAACCCCCGAATTAAACCGCCCGTGAGGATCCTTTTCGTCTGCTCGGGGAACATCATGAGAAGCGTTATCGCCGAGAGCGTGTTCCTGGCGCGCGCGGGAGAGCTCCTCGGCGAAAAGGCCACCTCGTTCGAGGCTGAGTCGAGCGGCCTCGAGGCAGTCGAGAATTCCGCGCCGCACCCGGATTGCGTGCAGGCGCTCGAGTTTCTGGGTGTACCGGAATGCGGGTCCACCGCGTCAAGGCTCTCCGAGGATATCATCAGGCGTTCCGACCTCGTACTTACCATGACGCGCCAGCAGTGCTACCAGATCGCGTACAGGTTCCCGGAGTTCAAGAACAAACTCTTCGCCCTCGTCGAGGTCAACGGCGCAATCGAGACCCTTTTAGAGAACCGCGGGATAACCCTCGATGAAAGTGACTGGCAGGAGGTCGCCGGAGGACTATCCCGGGTCGAGCTGGTTGAGGCAATCGATTGTGCCGCTTCGGCCCTGGTGAGCGCCCTCCGGAAGCTTCTGAGGCCGCTACCGGACGTGCCGATGGACTTGCACGAGCTGATGACACGGTTTTCCCCGTGCTTCTACCAGGTCAGCAACATACACGACCCGATCGGCGGGACCACCGAAGAGACCGAGAGGTGCGCCCGCCAGATAAACGCCGAGGTTACCCGCTTCCTTCACGGCTTGCTGGCTCTCGCTCTGTCTTAGAAGGGGTCAGGTCTTGATTCTTGCGTTTGAACCATTACCCTTGCGCATGCAGTGCAACGCAAGAATCAAGACCTGACCCCTTCTATATTAGCCCCTCCAGTACCTTCTTCATCTCCCGAAGCGCTTTTCCCCTGTGGCTTATGGAGTTCTTCTCCGCGAGGGAAAGTTCCGCCATCGAGCTCGAGAATCCGGCAGGCTGGAATACCGGGTCATAACCGAAGCCGCCGGTCCCTCTTCTTTCCGGCAATATCGTGCCCAGACATTCTCCCTTTGTTACGCGAAGCCCGTTTTCGGCCAGCGCCAGCGCGATGACGCACACAAAGCGCGCCGAGCGCCAGTTCTCGGGAACAGACGTAAGCTCCTTGAGCAGGAGGTCGATGTTGCGTTCCGGGTCCTCCTCCGGCCCTGCGTAACGTGATGAGAGCACACCCGGGCGCCCCTCGAGGAAGTTCACCTCGAGCCCGGAGTCGTCCGCGATGGTGTGCACATCGAAATGGTTTCGCAGAGCCTCGGCCTTGATCACCGCGTTCTCCTCAAGAGTCTGGCCCACCTCGTCGACCTGGGGCCATTCTGAGAACTCCTCGAACGTGTGAAGGACAACGCCGAGCATGTCGAGAGCCTCGCGGATCTCCCCTATCTTGCCCTGGTTTCTGGTGGCGATAATCAGGTCCATAAGCCGCCCGTCCACAGGGGAACCGCGCGTCAGAGAGAGGTACGGCGCTCCTCGGTGAGGACCGTCTTCTGGTACTCGATGAGCTCCGAGATCCCGGAAAGTGCAAGGTCCACCATGACCTCCAGTTGAGAGCGCGCCAGTGGTTTGCCTTCCGCGGTACCCTGTATCTCTATGATATTCCCGCTTCCGTCCGCAACGAGGTTCAGGTCCACGTCGGCGTGAAAGTCCTCCTCGAAGCAAAGGTCGAGGCACGAGGTACCGCTCACCACCCCGACGCTTATCGCCGCCAGGTAGTCCTTGATGGGCATGCTCTCGAGTTCCCCTTCGTTTATCATCGTATCGAAGGCATCGCAAAGCGCGACGTAGGCGCCGGTTATGGCGGCGGTACGCGTGCCTCCGTCAGCCTCAAGCACGTCGCAGTCGACCCAGAACGTCTTATCGGGGAAAGCCGTGAGGTCCGCGACGGCCCGCAGCGACCTGCCGATGAGCCGCTGGATCTCCATGGTGCGACCGCCCGGCCTGCCGAGGATAGCCTCACGGGGACTGCGCACCGGTGTTGCGCGGGGCAGCATCGAGTACTCCGCCGTCACCCATCCCCTGTCGCTCCTTTTAAGGAAGTTCGGCACGCCGTCCTCGTATGAGACCGTGCATACGACCCGGGTGCGCCCGAGCTCGATCAGCACGGAGCCCTCCGCGTGCTGTATGTAATCCCTGCTTATCCTGATCGGCCTTATCTCGTCGGGTTTTCTGCCGTCCGTCCTTACCAAAAGAGCCTCCTTTTTCTCCACATTATACGCGGCGTCAGATTTCAAGCGTCAAACCGTCGACCGCGGCATCGACCGGGCCACCGAAGACCTTCGAGGCGTCCTCTACCGCGCGGCCCTCGTCGAGCGTCGGCCATACATGGGTCAGTAGCAGCCTTCCTACCTTCGCCGCTGCCGCAACGCTCCCTGACTCGACCGCTGTTAGGTGACCGGGTATCTTCTCCCTGACCTCGCTCGTGAAAGTAGCCTCGCATATGAACAGGTCGGCCCCGTCGGCCATCTCGACCAGCAGTTCGCTTCTGTCCGTGTCGCCCGTGTAACAGACGGTCCGCCCGTCCGCGGTGATCCTGTACCCGAAGGCCGGCTGGGAATGCTTCGCTTTAAAAGGGCGGATCTCGAAGCCTTCGAACCGAACCGGCACGCGGTCCTCCGCGTCGATGAACTCCATGCAGTCGAGGAACTCCTCACGGCTCTCGGGGGAGAGCGGCTCCCCGACGACACTCCGGGTCACAGCCGGTGCGAGGACGGGCAGGGGCGGCAGTGCGCTCTCCCAGAACCTGCGGGCGGTCATGAGACCGTAGATGTCGACATAGTGATCGTAGTGGAGGTGCGATATCACGAGATAATCGAGCGCGTCAGCCTCCATGTACTTGAGCATGTTCGAAAGGACGCCCGCGCCGATGTCCAGCACCAGGTCGCTATCCCCGAGCCGAAAAAGATATCCGCTGCAGGCCCGTCCAGGCCTCGCGTAGCCGCCGCAACTGCCCAGGACCGTCAACTCTAGAGTCACCGCATCGCTCCTCTAATCAAAACTCAACTCCGGGCGCGCATCGAAACTAACCTCTATTACTTCTTTTACCTCAGGTCCGAGAAACATCTGCCCCAGTTCTGTGAACCTCTCAGCATCACCAGTCGCGAGGAAATAACGACGACCGACCGAGTTATCGTTCCGGACCCAGCCGAGGCGCTCCAGTATGTCCTCGACCTCCTCCGCCGTCTCGTCGGCACTGCTTATCAGCGCTACGCCGTCCCCGACAATCCGCTGTATCAGCTCCACCAGCATCGGATAGTGGGTACAGCCGAGGATAACGGTATCGACCCCCGCCCCCGCCATCGGCGCCAGGTAACCTTTCGCGATCTCAACTATGTGCTCACCGTCTACCTCGCCGCGTTCCACGAAATCAACGAATTCCGGGCACGCCCGGCTGAAGACCTCCGCCCGTGGGTCGAGCCTCCTGATAGCCCGTTCGTAGGAGCCGCTCGCGATCGTCAGCACCGTTCCTGTTACGCCGATCCTGCGGTTCCTCGAACGGCCGAGCGCCGCACGAACCCCCGGCAGGATGACGCCGACCACCGGGATGTTGTAGTCGCGCTGTGCCTCCTCCAGTGCGGCCGCGGTCGCGGAGTTGCAGGCTATGACAACGAGCTTCACGTTGAAACCGAGCATGCAGTCGATTATCTCCCTTGCGAAACGGCGCACCTCCTCGGGGTCCCTCGGTCCATAGGGGCCGCGCGCGTCGTCCCCCAGGTAAATGATATGCTCCCTGGGAAGCCTGTCGATCAAGGATCTCACAACGGTGAGGCCTCCGACCCCGCTGTCAAAAACCCCGATCGGCATGTTTTTCATATAGCCTGCCCGTCCCTCTTGTTTTCGTAATAATAATAGGCATTCCATTTTTGCACAGGTCGCCCGGATTCTCCAACACCCGCCGGCATCAGGCCGGGCAGCGGGCTTTTTGCCACGGGTCGGGTCAGGACATAGAATCTTCACATAACTCGGGGTAGCTAGAGAAAAGGGGCAAGGCAATGAAATTAGGAATCCACGCCTACGCCTGGTGCTCCCGGTGGAGTAATGAGACCCTCGGCCTCATCGATAAAGTAAAGGACTTCGGGATGGACTTCATCGAGATCCCTCTGCTCGACCTGGACGTGTTCGATGCTGAAGAGATCAGGGGCCGTCTGGAAGAAACCGGGCTGGGGGCCGTGACCTCTACGGTTTTGCTGGGTGACACCGACATAACCAGCGATGATGAGGATGTACGGAAAAAAGGCGTCGATTATCTCAAGGACTGTGTGAAGGCCACCAGCGATATAGGTTCGAACAGCTTCTCAGGCGTCATCTACTCTCAGCACGTCAAGCAGGCGCGCAACAGACCCAGCGAGCAGGACTGGAGGTATTCCGCCGGATGTCTCAGAGAAGTCGCCCGCTATGCGAAGGATCTCGGGGTCAACATAGGCCTCGAGCCGGTGAACAGGTACGAGACGTACCTGGTTAACACCTGCGAGCAGGCGTTTAAGCTCAAGGATATGATCGGCGAGGACAACGTGAAGATACACCTCGATACATACCACATGAACATAGAGGAAAAGAGCTTCTATGACGCCACGAAGATGGCCGGGCCGGACCTCATCCATTACCACCTGTGTGAAAATGACAGGGGCGTGCCCGGCACGGGCCTTGTTGACTGGGACGACATATTCAAGGCGCTGGGCGAGATGGATTACCGGGGTAATGCGGCCCTTGAGAGCTTTGTCGATATCACCGAGACGATGAACACCTGGGTCTGGAGGCAGCTCGCGCCGAGCGGAGATGCGCTCTTAAGAGACGGGTCCGGTTTCATCCGGAAGATGATGAAGAAATACGGCCTACAGTGACTGGGCCAGCGCGATCGCGCCAAGCACTCCCGAGCGGTTTCCCAGGCCGGGCGGCACGATGTATCCCTCGATATCGTCCAGTACCTCGGGCGCCTGCACGTACTCGTTGAGCAACTCCAGGACCTTCTGCCTTATCAACGGAAAGAGATGCCGCTGTTCCATCACGCCACCGCCCATCACGATGCGCTGAGGGGAGAGCGTGAAGATGAAATTGACGAGCGCGAGCGCCAGGTAGTGAGCCTCCAGATCCCAGGCCTGGTGTTCCGGCGACAGCGTCTCGGAGTGCCGCCCCCAGCGTTCCTCCAGGGCGGGGCCCGTTGCGAGCCCCTCCAGGCAATCCCCGTGGTACGGACAGACACCTGGAAACGGGTCGCGCTCCCAATCGTGCGGGATTCGGATATGACCCATCTCCGGGTGGATCATCCCGTGCAGCAGTCTGCCGCCTGACATCCCTCCCCCACCGATACCGGTGCCGATCGTCAGGTAGATGAAGGTATCGAGCCCCTTCGCGGCGCCCCAGCGGTTCTCTCCCAGCGCCGCTCCGTTCACGTCCGTATCAAACGCTACCGGAATGTCCAGTGCGCGGCGGACCGTTCCGGCGAGATCAGTATTCGACCAGTCGGGCTTGGGTGTTCTTGTGATGAAACCGTAGGTAGAAGAACCAGGGTCGAGGTCTACAGGGCCGAACGTAGCGATACCGACCGCGGCAAGGTCGGCCTGCTCTTTGAAAAAATCAATCGCGAGCGCGAGCGTCTCACCGGGCGTGGTCGTAGGGATTTTGACTTCAGCATGCAGGTCATCGGGACCGGTGCCCACCGCGCAGACAAACTTCGTGCCACCGGCTTCGATCCCGCCATATAGAACGCTCATTCTTTCTCCACATGAACGTTGATCCCACTCAGGTGCTCAATATGTTATCCCAATACAGTGTTAAAATTCACATATTCACGGGGGTAAAAGAGGAAATGCCTGACAGGAACAGAGTAAGACTCAATCGCGAAGGGCTGAGATGGCTCGCAGCATACTGTTTCAGCTCCATAGCGAGTTTCGTGGTCCTTTTTGTTTCAGCGGGAAAGCTCGACTGGGTGAACGCCTGGATTTATGTCGGCCTGGTTTCGGCCTACCTGATAACGTACACGTCGGTCTGCGTAAGATTGAATCCGGAGATGCTCAACTCACGCGGCAGGTTCTCAAAGGAAGGGACAAAGACGTTCGACAAGGTCTACGCCTTTCTCTATCTACCGCTCGGTTTCTCGATCGTGGTCGTGTGCGGGCTCGATGCCGCCCGCTACAAGTGGTCGACGATGCCGCTCTGGCTGACGGTTCTAGGAGTGGTCCTTATCCTGCCAGCATTTGCCGTGGCGACCTGGGCAATGGCGGTCAACCCGTACTTCGAGTGCTCCGTCCGAATCCAGGAGGATAGAGGCCAAGAGGTCATCAAATCAGGTCCGTATAAATTCGTAAGACACCCCGGGTATGCGGCACTGGCTCTCTCTTTGTTCGCTGCCCCACTCATCCTTGGCTCGTGGTGGGGGCTCGCACCGAGCGCCGTGCTGATTTTAATAGTGATAGCCCGCACCGCGCTCGAAGACCGGACCCTTCAGGAGGAACTGCCCGGTTACCGGGAGTACGCGGGACAGACCCGCTGCCGCCTGCTTCCTCTTGTCTGGTAAATCACATTGATGACAGTATTATACGGATGCGGAGGGAAGGAGTAGCAACATCAACAAGGCATCGGAAGACGGTCTAACTGACGGGCCGGCGATTACCCAAATAGAACTTACGCCGGTCTTTGTTCCCTTCTGGCCCCTGGTGCTGGAGGCGATGCAGTCGGGCGAGGGCGGGCTCGGCATGGCGATAGGGTCAGAGGAACCGTGGCTCGGTGGCGATTTCGTGATCTGCAGGCTCACGGCGGAAGACGGCACGTTCGGCCTCGGTGAAGCGATGCTGTGGCTTCCGGAAACGGGTGCGTCGCCGGAGCAGATCATCTCTATAATCAGGGACTGCCTCTACCGGTATGTCATTGGAGAAAATCCCTTCGATATCGAACGCATCAACCGCCGAATGGACATCAACCTCACCCGCAACGAGGTCGCGAAGGGGCTCCTCGACATAGCCTGTTATGACCTGATGGGCAGAGCGTCCGGTCGCCCCGCATACGATTTCATGGGAGGGCGCCAGGTCAAACAGCTCCAACTGGCCGCGCTCATACCCCTGATGGAAGCAGACGCAATGGTATGGCTCATCGAGTTCTTCTACGAGGACGGCTGGAGGACGTTCCGACTGAAGCTCGGCAGGGGCATCGAGGAGGATGTAACTATCGTCAAGAAAACGCGAGACGCGCTCGGCGACGAGGTGCGACTCAGGGTCGACTATAACCAGGCATATTCGCCGGAGGAGGCCGTTCGCGCGATAAAAGCAATAGAACCGTACGGTATAGACTTTGCCGAACAGCCGGTCGAAGCGACCGACTTCGTGTCGATGGCGAAGGTCCAGAAGCAGGTCGAAGTCCCCCTGATGGCACACGAGGGATGCTTCTCCCTGCACGACATCATGACACTCGTCGAGCTCGGTTCCATCGGGGTGGTCGGCATAAACTCCGAACGCCCCGGCGGTATCACCAAGGCCCTGAGGGCGATCGACTTCGCAGAAGAACGGGGACTCGGCACGGTCCTCCACAGCCAGACGCTCGGCATAGCCTCCGCGGCGCAGCTGAACATCGTGGCCGCGAGGCACGACTCATTCCCGTACGAGACAGAGCTCTTCGGACACGTCATGCTTGAGGACGACCTGATCACCGAGCCGATCGATTACTCGCACGGCACAGCCACCCTACCGGAAGGCCCGGGCTGGGGTGTGGAGCTCGACGAAGAGGCGCTGGAGAAATACGCGACCGGGCCGACGGTCGTGATAACGGAAGGTTGACATATAAAGATGGAGCAGTTCTACTTCAACGGGGACATATATACGGTGGACGATTCGCGGCCCCGAGCCGAAGCCGTGGCGGTGAGAGACGACAAAATAATCGCGGTAGGTTCCAAGGACGAATGCGAGTCAGCGCTGGGGCGGGACTGTGAGCAGGTTGACCTGAACGGCCGCGCCCTGCTGCCAGGCTTTATAGACACTCACCTTCACCCCCTGATGCTCGCCTATTTCGAGACGAACGTCGATCTACGAGACGCGACCACCATCGAGGAGCTGCAGGCGATGATCGGCGCCGCGGCGAGGAAAGCCACGGGCGATGCCTGGGTGGTGGGGCTTCAGTTTGACGAGCAGAACCTGGACTCGCCGAGATTCCCAACCAGGCGTGAGCTCGATGCCGCCTGCTCCGACCGTCCGGTGATGATCGTGAAACACGACGGGCACAGCGTTTTCGCCAATTCGGCCGCGATAGAGACGGCCGCTGTCACCGCGTCGACACCGGACCCTGACGGCGGCGTGATAGAACGCGAGCCGGACGGATATCCCGCCGGCGCGTTCCTCGAGGAGGCATCCCTGCTCATCAAGGACAGAGTACCCCTGCCCGACGTGCAGGTTTTCATCAAGGGCGCACGCTCCTCTTTTACGAGGCTCGCCTCCCACGGGATAACGTCCGCCGGAGCGGTGATGCAGGCCGGCGAGGAAGGGCCCGCAGGCGCCGACGGTGCGTTCGAGTTAGCGATAATGCAGATGCTCCTCGAACACATACCGGTCAACCTCTACGGGCTCTTGATCGCGAGCGACCTCGAGCAGTTGACATCCGCCCGTCAGACGCCGCTGCACAACGATGAAGTCGGCGCCGGGCACCGCATCGGAGGCATCAAGATATTCGCGGACGGCACCTTCGGCTCGTGCACCGCGTTCATGGACGAGCCATTCGCCGACCGGCCCGACACCCGCGGCTTCCTGACGCATGACGTCGAGGAGATATACCGGCGGATGGTGCTGGCGCATACCGCCGGTTTTCAGGTCGCCATCCACGCGATAGGCGACGCCGGGAACCGCACCTGTGTCGAGCTCTACGACCGCCTGCTGAGTGAATACCCCATCTCCGAACACCGCCACAGGCTCGAGCACGCCTCGCAGCTCAACGCGGAAATAATCGAGGATATCGCGCGCATCGGGCTGGTCGTCTCCAGCCAACCGCAGTTCATACACTCCGAGAAGGGCTGGCTGGAAAAGAGAATCGGGACCGAACGACTGAAGTGGACGTATCCTTATCGCTCGCTGTTGGAGGCGGGGGCACGGGTCGCCGGCGCATCCGACGGCCCCATAGAGTCCACCGACGTCCTGCACTCGATCGAGTGCTGCGTGACACGCGAGGGTTTCGTACCGGAGCAGTGCGTCACCGCGGAGCAGGCGGTGCGCATGTTCACAATCGGCGCCGCGTACGCCCAGTTCGAGGATTCCGTGAAAGGAAGCATCACGCCGGGAAAGCGCGCCGACCTGGTCGTGCTTATCAGGAATCCCGTCTCTGTGGCGCCATCGGAGATCAGAAACATACGGGTTGAAAAGACCATTTGTGGAGGCGAAACCATCTACGACCGCGGTGAAGAATAGACTGTGTCCCGGCGGTCAACACCCGGATCCGTCAACCCATCCTCTTCATGACATCGAGGGCTCTGTCGAAGCAGAACAACCGGTGCTCGGGTATCGGCACCCATCCCCTACCGTCCGAGTTGAATGACACACTGCGGGGGGATGCTCCCCCCGCAGATTATGCCCCCCTCGGGTTCGCATCCCGCATGGGACCATGATTGGTTGGTGGAGGCGGCGGGAGTCGAACACCACGTCTCGCTCCGGTTCCCTCCGCTCTTCCAGGAGGGGCTCTCGCCCCTCCTAGGACGCAAGCCCGCTCACGCAGTCTTGCTGTACCACCCCATCATAGAAATTATTCGGGGGGCAAGCCCCCCGGCACCCCCCACGCGGGTTCGACTCCCGCATGGGGCCATGATTGGTTGGTGGAGGCGGCGGGAGTCGAACCCGCGTCCAAGAGAGCTTTGACGAAGGACTCTACGGGCATATCCTGCGGTTGTTTCTCACGCCGGCCCGGCCCGCAGGCGGCCCTGCCGGCGCCAGTCCCGCTGAAGCTTCCCCCCGCGACGTTGGGACACCGACGCGGAGGTTATCCTGCTAACGTCGCCTTACCCGGGGTCGCAGGCCTCCCCGGGAGACGTGGCCACCTTAAGCGGCCAGAGCCAATTCAGAATCGGCGTTTGGTTTGTTCCCAACAGTTTTACGAGGTGTTGGAACTCGGCCCGCACCCTCGCCTCCATCACTCCTGTCGAAGCCGTATCGCCCCCACAGTTTCACTTGATTGCACCAGACCGTCCGTAGCGGACCGCGCGGGACATCTCCCGCTCGGCCTCGCGCTCCGCTATCTGCCTGCGCTTGTCGTACTTGCGACGGCCCCGCGCCAGCCCGAGCTCGAGCTTGGCCTTCCCGTCTTTAATGTACAACTTGAGCGGCACTAAAGTATAGCCTTTCTCGGTTATCTTGCCTATGAGACGCTTTATCTCGTCCTTGTGCAGTAAAAGCTTCCGGGGCCTGGTCGGCTCGTGGCCGAAGTAGGACGCCTGCTCGTACGGTGAGATGTGCATACCGTGGACGAAGACCTCAGCGCCCTCTATCGCAGCATACGAGTCTCGAAGGTTCGCCCTCCCCGCGCGGATCGACTTGATCTCGCTCCCGAGCAGCACCATCCCCGCTTCCATCCTGTCCTCGATAACGTAGTCGCGGAGCGCCTTCCGGTTCGTCGCTTTTATCTGGATTCCGCCGCCGTCGCCGTTCTCTACCATGTTCCAAGTATAGCAGTGGTGGGCGAAGGAAAGACCGCTAAGCCGCGGGGAGAAGGGCTTCGCCAGCGGCGTGCTGCTGTATCAGGCCGTCCAGGACTTCCTTGGCCTTGTCGAGCTGCTGCTTGTCTTCCTTTTCCAGGTCGTCCTTGAACTCGACCACTACATCCGGCTTGACTCCCTTGCCGTCGATGGATTCTCCGTTCGGCAGGTAGTACAGGGAGACAGTAAGTTTGACGTCTCCTTTGTTGTCGAGCTGGTAAAGCTTCTGGATCGAGCCCTTACCGTAAGTCTTGCTGCCGACAAGCGTTGCCCTACCCCTGTCCTGGAGGGCGCCGGCGACTATCTCCGAAGAGCTTGCGCTTGCCCCGTTGGCGAGCACGACCAGCGGCAGGTCCGTCTCGGCGCCGCCCTTAGCGGTCTCCGTGATCCTGTCGTGTCCCTTTGTCTGGTATGAGACGACGGTCCCGTCGTTTATGAAGACGCTTGCAACGTCCACGGCCTCGCTGAGCAGGCCCCCCGGGTTGTTGCGAAGGTCGAGGATGAATCCCCGCGCCCCTTTCTGCTGGAGGTCGCTGACCGCCGTCCGCACCTTCTTCCCGATACCGTCGCTGAAGTTCATGACCTTGAGATACCCGATCCGGCCGTCGATCAACTCGGTCTCCAGCTCGGGGATCATTATCTTCTCCCTGGTTATCTTGAACGTCAGGTCTTTCTTCTCACCGGGGCGCGATACCTTGAGTTCCACCTGGGTCCCCTTCTGCCCTCTTATCCAGGTGACGACGACATCGACGCTCTTGCCCGTCGTGTCCTTGCCGTCAACCGTCATTATGATGTCGTCCCGTTTGATCCCGGCCTTTTCAGCGGGTGCCCCCTTTACGACGCTGAAGACCTTGGTCCTTTTTAGCTTCTTGTCCTCCCTGAGCATCGTCCCGATCCCGTAGAAGCTCCCGCTTATGTCCTCGTTGAGCCTCTCCGCTTCGCTCTCGGTCAGATACTCGCTGTGCTGGTCCTTCAACGCCTTAACAAGGGCGCTCAGGGCCGTGTCCTCCAGCTTCGAGTCCGATGTAACGCCCTTCTTTTTCTCTTTGTCGACCGCTTTCCGCGCGGCGTCTTCTATCTTCTCCTGCGAGTAGTCCCCGTAGAAGTACTGTCTGATATCGAACAGCGCTTCCTGGTAGGACTCGGAGTCCTCGAGCCTGAACTCTTTGGAAGGCTTCTTCTGAGAGAAAACGAGCCTGTCGATAAGTACGCCGGCAGCGACCAGAACGCCAATTACGATTATCCCCAGGACCACCCCGAGGACTATCATCCGCAGTCTGGACGTCTTCTTCTCCGGAGGCCCGGCCGGCGGCCCCTGGTTGCCGGGGGCGTCAGGGTAATACTGTTCCACGGTCCAGTCCTATGTATCGCGAGTTTTATCGTCTGCCATGAGCGACCAAATCCTTATAGATGTTCACGCGGGTAAAGTATAAAACGGATACACCGACAAGGGGTAACGGCATGGCAGCGAACAGCCTACACTTCGATGTACCTTCTCAGCGCGAAAACACTACCTATCGCTCCGATGATGATCCCGATAACTATAAGGAGGATCGACAACACAGCAAGATACGAGGCGCTCACAAGGTTACTCTCCGCCGCGTGCTCGACCTTTGAGATGAGCCAGGCATGGAGGAACAAGGCTGCAATTGTCCCGACGATCGCGCCTATGAAACCCTCGATGACACCTTCCATGATGAACGGCCAGCGGATGAACCAGTTGGTGGCGCCGACGAGCTTCATTATCCCGATCTCCTTGCGGCGCGAGTAGATGGCCATCCTGATGGTGATCGAGACCAGGGCGATGGCCACTATCCCGAAGGCTACGACCACGACCAGCCCCACGTTCTGTATGGCTCCCGTCCACCGCAACACCTTGTTCACAACGTCCTCGGGGAACTTTATCTCCTTCTTGCCGGAGCTGTCCTTGCTTATCTCGGGACGTGCCTGCAGCCGCTTCGCGACATCGTGGTTGTACTTGGGGTCCTTCATGCGGATCTTGAACTCCGCGGGAAGCGGGTTACCCTCGATCTGCTTGAGCATGTCGGCCTGGTCCTTGTACATGTCCTTGAAATCCTCCAGGGCCTGCTCCTTGGAGATGTACCTTACGCTTTTCACCTCGGTCATCTTCCTGATGAACCTCTCCAGGCTTTCCCTCTCCTCGGTGGTGACATCGTCCTTCAGGAATACCCTGATCTCGTCGACCCGGTACTTGAGGTTGGTGGCCAGCCCGTTCCCGGCGTGGACGATCATGCCGACGAAACCGAGAAGTATTAGCGAGATGGCAGTCACCATGATGGCGGCGAGTGTCAGCGCCATGTTGCGCCGCATGCTGGAGGTGGATTCCTTGAAGAAATAACTGAAATTAATCGCCATAGCCGTAGACACCTCTCGCCTGGTCCCGGATCACCCTGCCGTCGCGCAGCTCGACCACCCTCTTCTTGAAAGCATTGACGATGTTCTGATCGTGCGTGGCCATGATGACGGTAGTCCCGGTGTTGTTGATGCCCTCGAGGAGCTTCACGATCCCTTCTGACATGGTAGGGTCTAGGTTACCGGTCGGCTCATCCGCGAGCAGAATGGGCGGCCTGTTGACGAAAGCCCGCGCGATCGATACGCGCTGTTGCTCCCCGCCTGAAAGCTCGTCGGGGTAAGAGTCGAGCTTGTGGGAAAGGCCGACCAGCCTGAGCACCTCGGGGACGTATGTCTCGATGACCCTGTGGGGGCGGCCGGTTACCTCTAGGGCATAAGCCACATTCTCGTAGATTGTCTTCTGGGGCAGCAGCTTGAAGTCCTGGAAGACACACCCGACCTTGCGGCGCAGGTACGGTATCTTCCACCTCTTGATGTCCGCTACGTTGGTGTCCGCGATGTAGACGGACCCGCTGGTGGCCTCCTCCTCCTTTAAAAGGAGCTTGATGAATGTTGACTTCCCGGACCCGCTCGGCCCCACTATGAAGACGAACTCCTTTTTCTCGACGTCCACCGTTACATCATCCAGTGCGTAGATGTTCCCCTGGTAGACCTTGGTCACTCTCCTTAGACGAATCAATTCCTCTCCTCTCAGCTTTATAAGCTGTTATTTATGATAACTATTGTTGAATATGTTTTCAATTGTTAACTACTTTTGCCTGCCTTACCCGGGGAGAAACGGCTTGCGCCCGGCATCCGCCCGGAGGCCTTATATATTTTGACCCTGGAACGATATTTCCTTCCCTCGCGATTGTAAGAACCCCAGCACCGAGCTCGCGCCGCGGTTCACAATAAGCTCCTCGTCGATCCCTACCTCGTCGATGAGGGCCAGGGCTCCCTCGAACGTCCCGACAAGCGAGGCGTCGTGCGAGTCGCTGCTCACACATACCTTCGCCCCAATCCTTCTGGCCTCCTTCAGTATCAGTCTGCAGTTCTTCTCGCTGCCCTTGCGAATCACCGTGAAGGAGGCGTTGTTGATCTCGAGCAGCACACCCTTGGACGCCGCGGCCTCCACAACCGTTCGATAATCGAGCGGGAACCAGGGGTTGCCCGGGTGAACTAGGATGTCCACCTTCCCCGACCAGATCGCCGCGAGCACCGCCTCGGTGTTCTCCTCTACGGTCTTTCCCTCATAACCGCAGAAGGGGTGAAGTCCCGCGTGCACGACGTCCAGGGTATCGAGCGCGCGTTCATTGACGTCGAGGTTCCCTTCAGTATCCAATATGTTGCACTCCGCGCTTCTCAATACCTTCACCCCTGATAAAACGCGCGGAAGGACAATCAGGTTCGTGAAATGGTAGAGGTGGGGCCCACCCGGCATCGCCGGGCCGTGGTCCGTGATGCCGACGAGCTCCAGCCCGCGCGCCGCCGCGGTCTCGCAGATCTCCCTTACGGTGGAATAGCCGTGCCCGCTCGCAATCGTATGCACGTGAAGGTCGGCCTTGAGTCTCGGTTCTTCCGCCATCTCTAGTCCCCCGTCGCCGGCTTTCTCTCCTGGCTCTTTCTCCAGCGAAGGGCCTCCTCGATAAAGGTGTCGATATCGCCGTCCATGACCGCCTGGATGTTGCCCGTCTCAACGTCCGTTCGGTGGTCCTTTACCATCTGGTAGGGCTGGAAAACGTAAGACCTTATCTGGCTTCCCCAGCCGATGTCCTTCCGTTCGCCCCTCAGCGCCTCTATCTCCTGCACCTTCTCCCGCCTTGCTAGCTCGAAAAGGCGCGATTTCAGTATCTTCGTCGCTATCGTCTTGTTGTTCATCTGCGACCTCTCGTTCTGGCACTGGACCACGATCCCCGTCGGGATATGGGTGATGCGGACGGCGGAGTCGGTGACGTTAACGTGCTGTCCGCCCGCCCCGGATGACCGGTACGTATCAATCCGCAGGTCCTTCGGGTCGATATCGATGTCAATCTCCTCATCGATCTCCGGTATCACGTCGAGCGACACGAACGAGGTGTGCCTCCTGCGCGAGAAATCGAACGGTGATATCCGTACAAGCCTGTGGACGCCCTTCTCGACGGAGAGCATCCCGTACGCGTTCGGCCCCTTGACCGTGAACGTGACGCTCTTGATCCCCGCGCCCTCGCCCGGCTGGACATCGTTCAGGTCCGCCCGGAAACCTTCACGCTCCGCCCAGCGCAGGTACATGCGCAGCAGCATCTCCGCCCAGTCCTGGCTCTCGAGCCCGCCCGCGCCAGGGTGGAGCGAGACTATCGCGTTCATACCGTCGAACTCCCCCTGGAGCAGGGAAGCGGTCTCGATCTTTTGTATCTCTTTTTCGAGTGAGGAAATGCCGCCGGATATCTCCTGCTCGAAAGAGGTGTCATCCTCCTCGAGGCCCATGCGGTTCATCTCCTCGAGTTCCATCACGTGAGTCATTATCCTGTCGTATCGGGATACTTCCTCCTCCAGACGGGAAAGGAGGGCCATGGTCCGCCTGGCCCTTTTCTGGTCGTCCCAGAAACCCGGAGAGCTTGTCTCCCTGCGGAGTCTTTCTACCTCGTCGCGCGATTTAGCGACTTCAAAGGTAACCACCTATTTTCTCAAGCCGAACGCGGCAGGAAGCAATCGCCTCGCTGAAATCGGTAACCATCGGATCTCCTCTCAAGGACCTGCACTAAGCTTCTATTCCGCAGCACTTCTTGTATTTTCTCCCGCTGCCGCATGGGCAGGGGTCGTTCCTTCCGACTTTATCCTTGTGCCTTTGCTCCGTCCTGGCTGGCTCCTCATCCCCGCCCGAGCTCTCGACGACCTGCAGCGGGAGGCGGTCCTCGACCTCGACGACCTGCGCGTGGAAGATGTAGCGGGCGAACTCCTCCTTTATCCCCTCGGTCATCGACTGGAACATGTCGAATGCCTCAACCTGGTACTCGACGAGGGGGTCGCGGCCCGCAATACCGCGGAGGCCTATGCCCTCCTCCAGGTAGTCCAACTCGTAGAGGTGCTCACGCCATTTGTTATCGATGACCTCGAGCATCACCCTGCGCTCCAGCTCGCGCATCGTCTCGGGGCCCAGTTCCTCCTCGCGTTCCGAGTAAGCCCTCTCAGCATCCTCTATCAAGATATCGGCAAGCCCCTCCACCGTCAGGCCCTCCACCTCCAGGTGCTCCCTGCTCAGACCGACGGGGTACACCTGGGAAAGATACGCGAACAGGCCTTCCAGGTCCCAATCCTCTGGAAAAATCTGCGGGTTGGTGAACGTTGCGACGGCCGAGTTGACCGTATCCTCGATCCACTGGTGGACGAGGTTCCGGAAGTCGTCCCCCTCGAGAAGGCGGTTCCTCTCGTCGTAGATGGTCTCCCTGTGCTTGTTCATGACGTCATCGTACTTGAGCAGGTTCTTCCTTATCTCGAAGTTCTGTGACTCAACCTGCTTCTGAGCGGACTCGATGGCCTTCGATACCAGGCGGTGCTCTATAGGCTTGTCCTCGGGGAAGTGGAACCTCTCCATCAGGCCCCCTATCGCAGCCGAAGCGAACCTGCGCATGAGGTCGTCCTCCAGCGAGAGGTAGAAACGCGAGGCGCCCGGGTCTCCCTGGCGCCCCGAACGGCCCCTCAACTGGTTGTCAATTCGCCGCGCCTCGTGGCGCTCCGTGCCTATCATCTTGAGGCCGCCCAGCAGCGGGACCCCTTCATCGAGCTTTATGTCGGTGCCGCGACCGGCCATGTTCGTCGCTATGGTGACGGCATGCTTCTCGCCCGCAAGCGCGATTATCTCGGCCTCCCGCTCGTGGTACTTCGCGTTCAGCACCTCGTGCGGAACCCCGCGCCGCTCCAGCATCTTTGAAAGCCGCTCGGACTTCTCGATCGAGACCGTTCCCACGAGCACGGGCTCGCCCCTCTCGTAACACTCGCAGATGTCGTCGGTAACCGCCTCGAACTTTGCTTCCTCGGTCTTGTATATCACGTCGGGAAGGTCGTCCCTGATCATCGGCTCGTTCGTGGGTATCACCACGGTTTCGAGGTCATAGGTATGCTGGAACTCGTCGGCCTCGGTCGCCGCCGTGCCGGTCATGCCGGCCAGCTTCTCGTACATCCTGAAATAGTTCTGGAAGGTGATGGTGGCGAGCGTCTGGTTCTCCTCCCTGATTCGGACCCCTTCCTTAGCCTCGATTCCCTGGTGTATCCCGTCGGAGTATCGGCGCCCGATCATCATGCGCCCGGTGAACTCGTCTACAATTATGACCTCGCCTTCCTTGATCATGTAGTCGACCTCGTTCGCGAAGAGCTCCTTGGCCTTTACCGCGACGTCGAGGTGGTGGACCAGGTCGGAGTGGACGTTGTCGTACATGTTGTCCACACCGAGTATCTCCTCCACCCTGTGGACCCCCTCTTCCGTCACCGCCACGGTGCGCGACTTCTCGTCCACCTCGTAGTCACGGTCTCTCTTCAGGTGCTTTGCGACCTGGGCGAACTGACGGTACCACCTCACGGACTCGGTCGCTGCGCCGCTGATGATGAGCGGGGTGCGGGCCTCGTCGATGAGGATGCTGTCCACCTCGTCGACTATGGCGTAGTTGTGGCCGCGCTGCACCTTGTGCTCCAGCGAGACGACCATGTTGTCTCGGAGGTAGTCGAACCCGAACTCGTTGTTGGTGCCGAACGTGACGTCGGCACCGTAAGCGACCCGCCGCTCGGGGGGCTCCATCTGAGCCTGTATCAGGCCCACGCTCATCCCGAGGAAGCGGTAGATCATGCCCATCCACTCGCTGTCACGCTTGGCGAGGTAGTCGTTGACCGTCACCCCGTGTACGCCCCTGCGCGAGAGATGGTTCAGGTACACAGGAAGGGTTGCGACCAGGGTCTTCCCCTCGCCGGTCTTCATCTCGGCGATCTTTCCCTGGTGCAGAACGATGCCGCCCATTATCTGGACGTCGAAGTGCCGCTCGCCGAGGGCCCTGCGCGCGGCCTCACGCACGGTCGCGAACGCCTCGGGCAGCAGCTCATCCAGGCTCTCGCCCGCGTCGTGCCTCTGCCGGAACTCGGTGGTTTTCGCGGAAAGTCCTTCGTCGGAAAGCTTCTCTATGGCGGGTTCCAGCTCGTTGACCCGGGCGACAACCTCTTCTAGTTCTCTAACCTTCCGGCTCTCGCCAAAGCGGAGAGCCTTCTGCACTCCCTTCAACAATCGATGAGACCCCTTCCCTTGGTAATCTCGGAAGCACCTTTGCTATCGCGCGCAGTACCTTGCTGTCGTAACGAACGCCCCTCTCGAGGTTCATCTCTATGAGGGCGTCTCCCTCGGAGAGCGGCTCACGGCCCTCGGTCCCCTGGACGAGCAGTTCAAAGTCATCGACCGCCCGGAGGATGCCCGCGCCCATGCTCACCGCCCTGCGCTTGTCGACGTCCTCGACGCGGTCCCTGAGGCCCTCGCGGCCCCGCAGTATCTCCGCCGCCACCTCCAGGTAATCCACCTTGCCGACTATGTCCATGCCGCCCTCTATTACACCTTCCGTCTCCATCAGCTGCTGTTGTTCCTCGTCGGGTTTTTCCTTCATGATGGCGCCTATGTCGTGCAGGTAAGCCGCGTACTCCACCTGCTGGAGGTCCTCGGGTGAAAGCCCGAGCTCACGCGCTACCCCTACCGAAAGCTCGGCCACCCGCTCCGCATGACCCTTCGTGATCCTGCCCGTCTCCTCGGGAATCGCGGACAGTATGCGTATGGTGTCGAGCAGGTACCGGTCGGTCGCCGCCACCCTGTTGTAAGCGTACGCGAATACGAGGAGCAGGGGCAGCGCGAACAGTACCGACCACATCCCGATCCCTACGTAGATAAGCCCCATCAGGACACCGATAAACCCGACCGCGAGGAACGCAAGCCAGGACCTGCGAACCGTGCTCTTGAAATACACCGCGACCGGGAGGTATCCCTCCTGGGAGAGGACAAAGGTGGACCGCACCAGGTAGACGAGGAACAGGACCCCGGCGGCTATCGCAACCGATACCAGCACGCCCGGCCAGTAGTTGCCGTGCAGCTCCGGTTTCTTGGGGATCACCTTCGCGAAGAACTGGAATACGGTCGCGGCGGCGCCTACCCCCGCGTAGTCGATCAGCATGCCGAACACGTCGTCCTTCGTCACCTTCCCCATCAACCGGGTGAACATCGCGATCAAGGAACCGAAAAGGAAGACCCAGACGACCTGCACCGCCGGCAGCGAGATCAGGGCCGCCAGAAGCGGGGCCAGGCCCATGTTGAGCGAGCCTCCACCCTTTGTCCTCAACTCGAACTCGGCGCAGAGCGTGAAAACGGCCAGGTAGAAAAAGAAGTTGCCATAGTCGATGAGGCTGAGCTTCGTATAGAGGATCGAGACCACCAGGGTGGCGAGAGCCGCCCCGACTATCAGCAGGATGATAACCCGCGCGCCGCCGGCTCCGGGCTCCCGCGGCTCACGACGCCTCGCCGATTCTCTTCTCTCAGGCCTCGGTCGCAGCCGTATGGCCGGGACGGGTTTCATCTCTTCGGATGGAGCGGGGGCCTCCCCCTCGGGGCCGGGCTCTAGTCCCTCAAATTCGAGCTCCATGTCACGAAACTCGGGCGCCTCTTCCTCGATCCCGGGCCCTTCCTCTATGAAGCTCAGATCGGGAGCAGGTCTAGTCCTGCGGCCCCTCGTCTTCCTTGGCCTTCTTCTTCCAGAGAGACGGCGTTCTTCTTTTTTGCTCTGTTCGGCCCCTTCGTCCTCTTCCACCTTCAGCCTTCTTCCATTCCCTTATATCCTGCTCTATCTCGCCTTTCATCTCCCCGTACACTGTCCCCTCCGCAGACGGAGCAGCGGCTCCCGCCTCCCGGGTAGCCGCCTCATCGAGACTCTGCTGGTCCACTTCGGGAATCAGGCGCGGCTCGCCCTCGGCTTCCGCCCCGGACACACTCAGTATTTCCTTGCGCGATCCTGCCCAGATGCCGCGCCTCTTCGCAACTTTGATGAAGGCGTCCACCACTTCCGGGTCGTACTGTATTCCCTTTCCCCTTATGATCTCGGATGCGGCGAGGTACGGTTCTATCGGCTCCCTGTAAGATGTAGCGCGCTGCATCGCGTCAAAGGCGTCCGCTACCGCCAGGATACGCGCACCCAGCGGGATGGTATCACCCGAGAGGCCGTCGACGTACCCGCTTCCGTCCACCGACTCGTGGTGATGCGTGACCGACGGCGCGACCGGCGCAAACGAATCCTCTTTAGAGACTATCTCCGCGCTTATGAGCGGGTGCTTCTTTATCTCGTCGAATTCCTCGGTCGTGAGCACGCCGGGCTTGTCGATTAGCGCGGGATCAAGGGCAAGCTTGCCGACATCGTGGAGCAGCGCCGCCTGGCGTAGATAGTGGATGTCCTCTTCCTGGAAATTCATCTCCTCGGATATCGCCTCCACAATATCTGCTACCCCCAGGCTGTGTCCTTCGCTGAACATCCCGCCACCCTCCACGGCCTCCATGATGGACAGCGTCGTATCGTCACAAACGTCGCGCATCTTCGCGTACCGTGTATACACGACCCTGATCCCTAACAGGGGCGCGAACAGGAGAACCACGCCCGGGAACTCGAGCCTGACGTATAGTATCGCCGCGAGGAAACCGATACCCGAGTAGAGCACGTAGCCGGGGAACCTGGGCAGAAGCCTGAGTCGCCAGAAGCGAAGCAACCTGTCATCCTCCGGGGTAAGCACCAGCGCGGCGAATACCGTGTTCAGCAGGAAGAAGACAAGGGTCGCGAGAATCCACGGCAGGAGAAGCTTGCCGCCGTTCGACACATCGGGGATCAACAGCTTTCCGCCCGTGTGCATGAATATCCAGCCCGCGGCGCCCGCAGCGACCAGATACTGGCAGGCGTTGAAAACGATCCGCCTTACGCCCCACTCGCCCTGCTCCATGAAGAACACCGGAATGGCGAATAGAGGGACGACCGCGGTGCCCAGGGGACCCGATACCATCATCGCTATGACAAGCGGCAGCATGGCAAGCGAAAGGCGCCCTCCCGACTTCATGGGCAGAGCGAAGAACTCGGACGCGAAGAACAGGAGCCCGATGAGAAAAACAGCCCACCAGTTCTCGTTCTTAGCGGTGATGGCCAAAAGAACGACAAGGACCAGCGCAAGGACCGCGACGACGGCAATGGTATTGTCGATCCTGCCCCTTCCGAGCAGAGACTTCTTCTCATCACCATCGAAGAGGGACTCGTCAAGCTCGAGACGTGAGCCCTTTACCATCGCACCCCCGCACCTCCAACCAGGAATACCTCTGCGAGGTATCTCAAGCTTTTCCTGACGATTATTATCAAGTTCGCCATGGCCTCGAATCTCCTACCCGGAAGTGTCTATAAGTCCGAAGTTCCCATCGTTGCGCTTGTAGACCACCGTAGCCTGGTCCGTCTCCGAGTCCGTGAACACGAAGAAATCATGACCCAGCATCTCCATCTGGAGGACCGCTTCCTCGGGCGTCATCGGCTTCAATGATATCCTCTTCTTCTTGACTATGGACTGGCTTTCCTCTTCCGGGGGCTCCTCAGGCGACGGCACCCTGAGGGCGCTCTCCTGGGCCTGGGTCCTGTCTATCTGCTTCCCGTGGAACTTCTTGGTCCTTCTGAGGAGCTTTGACACCGCCTTGTCAATCGCGACGTACATGTCACGGTCCCGGTCGGTCGCCCGCAGCAGGGGCCCTCCCCCCACCAGGGTAAGCTCCGCTATCTGATTGTCCTTTATACTCGGGTTTTTCTCAACGACGAGCTTGACCTCTATCTCCTTGAAGTCGAGCCCGAGCTTCCCTATCTTGGCCACCTTCTGTTCCGCGTGAGTGCGCAGCGCATCGGTAACCTCGATGTTCTTGCCCTTGACTATGACCTGCAACAGACCTTCCTCCTATTTAGTTCAGAACGACAGTTCGATCGCGTTCCCGGGGAAGAAAAAAAATTACAACCCCATCTTACGCCCTGCAGGCAAATGGGGTTGCATGCTCTAGCTTTCTTCGCGCTCAGGTCTGCCTTTGGACATTGGTCGCTTTGGGACCTCTGTCTCCCTCTACCACGTCGAACTGCACCGGTTCGCCTTCGTTAAGGGTCCGGTAGCCCTCCGCGGTGATGTCGGAGAAGTGCACGAACACATCGTCTCCGTTCTCGCGCTCTATGAAACCGAACCCCTTCTCGGGGTTAAACCACTTCACTACACCTGTTTCCAAAACCAGCCCCCAGTTAAGTAGACTATCCGGTAGGGTACCACACGGTTAAATGAGTGTCCAGCAATGGGTCAGGTCTTGATTCTTGCGTTATATTGGATTGCGTCACTTGTCGTTATCTACGCAATAATCAAGTCCCGACCCAAAATGGGAAAGGGTCCCGCTGACCTGGTCTTTGACCCCACACTCGCCTGCTGAGGGTTTGCAAGCATGACTGAAGCGCCTGCCCACTCCCCCTTCTCTCCTTTAAAGGAGGCAGGGCTTACCCCTAAGTCGCACCATGCTCAGCAACCAATTGTTGCCTTACGTGGGTCGTTTCGCCTGCGACTGGCATCGACTTTCAACCACAGACCGGGACCTTATCCCAAAGCAATGATAATACGAATCACGTGGTCTATCGAGTGATGATGGATAACCAAAAGCGGCCTAACGTATCTTATCCGAGAGAATGCGCCCTATGAGCTTCTTGGCAACGTCATCGCCGGTCACGTTGTAGCTCGAGGACTCGATCGCCCTCTTGATCTTCTCTACCCTGTCCTTCCGGACCTCGGGCATATCGCCAATCTGCTCGACGACACCGTGAATCCCCTCGATCTCTTCGGCGCTCAAGGATGTGACATCAGCCTCGCCGGCAGACCTCTGTTTCTTGAGCAAGTCAAGTGTGTTCTGTATTTCTCGGTCTGATAGCTGCATCTCGCACTCACCTTGCCACGGCTTCTGAACTAGGTCTGAACCCCGCATTAAATCTTATCATAATATGTATCGTCAGACCTAACGAGAATCTGAACTATGCTTATGGGCCATTTTAGCAGGTCCATTTATCCCCTACAATCGACATCATAAAACGCCCGTTTGGGGGATTAAGTTGCCGCGTACCCTCGGCGCAGGACGGCCCGTGCCGCGACCAGCGCATGAACAGCGTCGGCGCCGGCATCGAGCAGTGCTCCTCCGCAGGCCCGTGCGGTCGTCCCCGTGGTGAGAACGTCGTCTATCAGGAGTACTGAGCCACGCGCTTTGAACCCGGGCATGCACCTGAAGGCGCCCGAGACATTGCCCCACCTGAGGACCGCGGGCAGCCGGTCCTGGTCCTCTGTCGCCTTTATCTTCTCAAGACTGTGGCTGAGGGGCCTCCCGAGGAGTGTCGAGACGGCGCAGGCGAGGACCTCGGCCGGGTTGTGCCCGCGCTCTTTAATTTTGCTCCTCTCGGAGGGAACGTAGTAGATCGCCTTTGGAGCTACGTAGTCGGGGTCGTTGCCCGCCGCGGCGACCATGAGGCGCGCCAGCGGGAACGCGAACGGCCTCCCGTGCGACTTGAGACTCAGAACGAGTTCCCTGATAACACCGAGATATGGCCCCGCAGCGCGGAATCCATTCAGTCGAGGGCAATGCTCCGGATAACCCCTATGTGAATCCAGCTCCACTTGATTGCACGAGGAGGCGATTCGCGCGAGGCAACCCTCGCAGAGGATTCGCCCGCCAGCTTTGCCACAGCCGAGGCAGACCGTCGGAAACACCAGGTCGAGGACCTGCTCATATGCATAAGAAGAGACCATCCGTCGATGACTCCTTTTACCGATTGGAGAGATGGGAGAGGATCGGAAAGTCCTCGTTGGTTATTCTAACATCCCGGAGCCGTACACTCCAGAGCTTGCTCTGCTATTTATTCCAGAAGTGCCTTGAGGCTCTCGCCGTAGGGCCGGCGCAGGACCCCTTTCTCGGTGATTATCCCTTCGATGTAATCCGCCGTGGTGATGTCGAACGCGGGATTGTAGACGCTGGTTCCTTCCGGCGCGACGACCTTATCCCCGCAGGTGATGAGCTCCTCGGGGCCGCGCTCCTCGATGACTATGTCGGCTGCACCCGCAGCATCCCAATCGACCGTCGAGCCCGGAGCGGCTATGTAAAAGGGGATGCCGTGCGCCCGGGAAAGCACGGCGAGCGAGTAAGTGCCGATCTTGTTCGCGGTGTCGCCGTTTGATGCTATGCGGTCGGCGCCGGTGATCACCAGGTCGACCAGCCCCTGCTTCATGACGAACCCCGCCGCGTTGTCGGGGATAAGAGTGAAAGGGACCCCCTCCCTGTCCAGTTCCCAGGCGGTCAGCCTCGAACCCTGGAGCAGCGGGCGGGTCTCGTCCACGTATACATGGACATCTTTACCCTTCCTGTGGGCCTCGATGATGACGCCCAGTGCGCTCCCGTAGCGGAGCGCCGCCAGGGCGCCCGAGTTGCAGTGCGTGAGTACGCTCGCCTTCTCACTGACAACCTCCTGGCCGGCTCCCACAAGCAGCCTGTTCTTCTCGATGGTCTCCAAGGCAATCTCATCTGCTCGCTCGCGAAGCCTCTCCAGGAGCAGAGACGGATCGTCGTCGCCTTCCTCCAGTGCGTCCCCCATCCTCTCCAACGCCCAGAAGAGGTTCCTCGCCGTGGGACGTGAAGCGCCGATCACCCGGATGGAGTCGCGCGCCGCGTTCTTCATCGAAGCGGCATCGCCGCCGGCCTCCGCGAGCGCCCCGAGCAGGACGCCGTAGGCCCCCGCGACCGCGATCGCCATCGCTCCCCTCACCGCGAGGCGGCGGATCGCGCAGGCGGTCTCCTCCGGAGTCTTGAGGTGCAGGACAACCGTCTCAGTCGGCAGGGCGGTCTGGTCTATCAAGCACAGGGAGTCGGCTTCGAAAAAAACGGAATCCCCCGGTTCAGGGGCGAACGATGATTCTCCGGGCATCTCTTTCCCCGCTCCATCATCCTTGCCGGATCAGGTCCCGATGGTCCAGCTCTTCAAGTACTGCTCTTGCTCGGGCGTAAGGCTGTCTATCTCGATAACCATTGTCTCGAGCTTCAGCCGCGCGATCTCCTCGTCTATGTGGAGGGGAACATCGTAGACCTTCTTCTCGAGCTCAGACGCATGGGTGAAGACGTGCTCCGCGACGAGCGCCTGGTTCGCGAAGCTCATGTCCATTACGCTCGCGGGGTGCCCCTCCGCCGCGGCCAGGTTGACGAGCCTTCCCTCCGCGAGGAGGTGCAGCCGGCGGCCGTCTTCCATCGTGAACTCCTCGATGTGCTCCCTGACCTTTCGTTTGCCGGTCGACATCCCCTCGAGCGCCGGGATGTCTATCTCGACATCAAAGTGCCCGGAGTTCGCCATTACCGCGCCGTCCTTCATCACGCGAAAGTGCTCGGGTCGAAGGGCATGTATGTCACCGGTCGTGGTGATGAAGATATCGCCCTCCCGAGCCGCCTCGATTGAAGTCGTCACCCTGAATCCCTCCATCACGGCCTCCAGGGCCCTCAGTGGATCGACCTCCACGACGATCACGTTCGAGCCGAGGCCCCTACCACGCATGGCCACCCCCCTCCCGCACCAGCCGTAACCGAAGATCACGAGGACCTTCCCGGCAAGCAGGAGGTTCGTGGCCCTGATTATCCCGTCAATCGTGGATTGACCGGTCCCGTACCGGTTGTCGAAGAGGTGCTTGGTTCTCGCGTCGTTGACCGCGACGACCGGGAAGAGCAACACGCCGTTCTCCTCCATGCTCCTCAGCCTGATGACACCCGTGGTCGTCTCCTCGGTACCGGCGATCACCCCACCCGCCTGCTCCTTGAGCTCGGTGTGAATGGTAGTGACAAGGTCGGCCCCGTCGTCCATGGTGATGTGCGGGTCCTTGCCGAGCACGCTCCTTATGTGCCTGTAGTAGGTCTCGTTGTCCTCCCTCTTTATGGCGGACACGCTTACCCCGTAATCCTCAACGAGCGAAGCGGCCACGTCGTCCTGGGTGGACAACGGGTTGGAGGCACACAGGAAAGGCTCGGCTCCCCCTGCCTTGAGCGTGAGCATGAGGTTCGCGGTCTCGCAGGTGACGTGAAGGCATGCGCCTATCCTCACTCCCGAAAGCGGTTTCTCCCTGGCGAAGCGCTCACTTATTGTCCCGAGCACCTTCATCTGTTCGCCCGCCCACTCGATGCGGGACTTCCCCTCCGCCGCAAGGGAAGGGTCCTTGATGTCGTAATCCATTTGACGCGTTCTCCTTTCCCGTAATTCGCGCGCCTTCTCAATCAGGTCCCGCAAGCCCCGGGACCCGGCTTACTAGAGTAACATAACACCGGTGCCTGGCACCGGTGTTGCATCAGGATTGTTCTGCCAGACGCCTCTTGAACTCCTCGATGCGCGTGACAGGCGTGGGGTCCTGCCCGAGGGCGAGCGCAAGGAAGACGGATGTGTGGTCTCCGAAACACACGAGGTCCAGGAGCCGCTCAACCCGGCTCGAGCCCCTCGCGAACACGTGGGTGATGTGACCCACGTCGTCCTTTATGAGGTCAAGGGTTATCTCGATCCTCCTGGCGACCCTGGGGCGCTCATCCTGCTCCCGGAGCACGATGAGATGGCACCGCGAGCCGATATCCTCGAGGTGGTTCCAGCCGACCGTCTCGTTGTGGTTGAGCTCGGGAAACCAGTTGTAGAAAGCGGGTACCTTGCTGTTCTCGTTGAACTGGGCCTTCCAGCGCAGCGCGGCCACCGCCAGGGGACCCTCCGACCCGTAAATGACGGGCAGGAAGCCTACGAGGTCCCTGGCGAGTCTTTTCGCCGGGTTGTCGTCGAGCGGCGTCACCACGCCGTATTCCTGGACTCTTTCGTCAAGCATCTCGCAGGCGGCGCCCAACTCTTCTAAAAGACCGTGGACGAGCCCGATGCGCTCCAGTGCGGATAGAACGGGTACGAACAGGTAGCCCAGCGCCGCGCGTGGCTGAAGTCCCCCCGGCACCTGGAAGAGCGGCAGGTCGCGCTCACCCGCGATCTCCGCGAGCCTTCCGCCGCTTGTCACCGCCACGACAGTGGCGCCTCGCCCGAGCGCCTCCTCTACACAGCCAAGCGTCTCCTCGGTATTGCCGGAGTAGCTGACGGCGAAGACCAGTGTATTCTCATCGACGAACCCTGGAAGCCTGTAGCCTTTGACGGTAGACATCGGAACACCCAGGCTGTCGGCGGCAAGTGAGCCGACCACATCACCCGATATGCCCGAGCCACCCATGCCCAGGACAACCACAGCCCTCAGGTCTGCCGCATCCGGGAGTTCAGCGGGCGCACGGCCTATCTCGATAGCCTCTCGCACCTGCTGTGGAAACCTCTCTAGAGCGCCAAGCATCCCCGCGGTATCGATTGTCGCAACTCCCTCGACGTCGTCCAGGTTGACCTCGGCGTAATCCATTTCGCCCTCCATCAGACGGGTGCCGCCTCTCCTATCAGCTTCTCTCCCGCGGCGACAAGGCCCTCCACTTCCTGCTCGGAGACGGCCTCCGCGTAGACCCTGACAACGGCCTCCGTCCCCGAGACCCGGAGCATCACCCATGACCCGTCCTCGCGGTGGAACTTGAGGCCGTCGATGGTCTCCACCTCTGTCACCTTCAGCCCACCGATGCCCTCGGGCCTCAAGCCCGGCAGGCTCTCGAGGAGCGCTTCCTTGTGCGACCGGGTCAGCTCGATGTCCCTGCGAAGGTACACGAACCTGCGCCCTAGCTCGTCCATCAGCTCTTCGATTAGCCGGCCGAGGGTCTTCCCGCTGGTAGCCATTATCTCCACGAGCAGCAGCCCCACCAGGATGCCGTCCCGCTCGGGGATGTGGTTCTTTATGCCGGTCCCGCCGCTCTCCTCGCCGCCGATCAGTATGTCCTCCTCGAGCATGAGGTCGCATATGTACTTGAAGCCGACGGGCACGACGTGGAGCTTGAGCCCGTACTTCTCACAGAGCCTGTCTATCATGGAAGTGGTGGACACGGTCTTGACAACGTTTCCGGTCCATCCCCTAACCTCGATGAGATGCTTCAAAAGGAGCGCGAAAACCATGTGGGAGCTTATGAAACGCCCGGTCGCGTCGATGGCGGTCACCCGGTCCGCGTCACCGTCCACGGCGATGCCGACCTGGTACTCCCCCGCGACGACCGCTTCCCTCAGCTCGTTCAGGTTGTCGCCTATCGGCTCGGGCTGAAGGCCGGGGAAGAGAGGGTTGTGCTCGCCGTGGATCTGGTCGCAGCTCGTGCCCAGCCGCTCCATGGCCTCCGGGAAGTAGCCCTGCCCCGCTCCGTACATCGGGTCAAAGAGTACCTTTAACCCGCCTCCCGCTACGGCTTTCGAGTCCACCATCGAGACGACCTTTTCCATGTACCTGGGCCCGGGGTCGAAAAGCTTCACCGTGCCCTCGGCCAGGATGTCCTCGAAAAGGACGTCGGGCCTCTCCGGCGGGTCCTTCTCCACCAGGCGAAGCTCCTTCTCGATCGCCGCGGTGATGGTGGTGGAGGCCGAGCCTCCGTAGGGAGCCTTGAACTTGATGCCGTTGTAGCGGGGCGGATTGTGGCTCGCCGTTATCATTATCGCGCCGTCGGTGGCGAGGTCCACGGTGGCGTAAGAGACCGAGGGGGTCGGGACGAACCTGTCGGCGACCATCACTTCGATGCCCTCGGCGGCTGCTGCGATTGAGCAGAGCTGGGCGAAAAGGTCGGAATTGAAACGCGTGTCGTAACCTATGAGCAGGCTAGGCCTGGCCCCGGCTGTTTTTCTTACATAACGCGAGATTGCGCACGCGACGAGCCATATCCTGTCGAAGGTGAAGTCATCGGCGATGACACCGCGCCAGCCGTCCGTGCCGAACTCGATCAAGGCTATACCCTTTCGCGCCAGTAATCCAAGAGGTCGTTGAGCGTCCTGTCAAAGGGTATCTCCGGCTTCCAGCCGGTGAGCTCAAAGAACTTGGTCGTATCGGCCCTCAGCACCATCACATCCGAGGGGCGCATCCTCGCGGGGTCCTGCCGGACCTCGATCTCTACGGTTGTGAGCTCGAGCAGCATGTCGAGTAGCGTTTGAATACTTATGTCCCTGCCCGAGCCAAGGTTGTAAACATCTCCCGGCTCCCCCCTCTCAAGAGCGAGCCAGTAAGCTTTGACTATGTCCCTGACGTCGGTATAATCGCGGCGCGCCTCGAGGTTTCCGACCTCTATAACCGGCTCCTTCCTGCCCTTCTCTACCATCGCGATCTGCTTCGAGAAGTTGCTGGACACAAAGGGTTCGCCGCGCCGCGGACCTGTATGGTTGAAGGCGCGGGTCCTGACGACGTGAAGGCCGTAGCTCTCGTGGTACTGGTACCCGAGAAGGTCCTGCCCTACCTTGCTGACACCGTAGGGGCTGAGCGGCCTCAAGGGGTTCGTCTCCTTGATGGGTAACTCATCCTCGTAGACCTTTCCGTACTCCTCGCTGGAGCCGGCCACCCGTATCCTGGTCCCGATGCCAAGGTCGCGCACAGCCTCGAATACGTTTATCTCCCCAACGATGTTCGTGACCATAGTCTCCACGGGCGCCTTCCAGGACGTCGGGACGAAGCTCTGAGCCGCCAGGTGGAAAAGGAAGTCGGGCCTGACCTCGTCGAGGCAGTGCTTGACCGCCACCGCGTCCCGCAGGTCGCAGTCGATCATCTCCACCCGGTCGACAATGTCGGGGACGTTGTCCATGCGGCTGCGCCACCTGACGGTCCCGAAGACCTCGACGTCGCCGCGACCCAGGCAGTACTCGGCGAGATGACTGCCGACGAACCCGGTCATACCTGTGATTAAAACCCTCAATACTCACCTCCAGGAACAGCGACTGCAAAACCCGGGCAAGACACCGGTTCAGAACTTGATCTTTCCCGCTTCTATGGAAGTAGAGGGCCACACACGGATGCCCCTGCGGAACTCGTTCCCTCCACCGGCCTCGATATTATCACCCAATACCGAACCCTCCGCAACATGGACTTCCGGGCCCAGGACCGTGTTGCGGCCTATGATGCTCTGCTCGACGACGCACCCTTCGCCCAGCTCCGTCCCGTCCAGGATGACTGCGCCTTCGACGTGCGCGCCAGCCCCCACCTTCACGCGGTCGCCCAGGCAGGTGAGCCTCCCGACACTGGCACCGGCGCCGATGCTGGCGCCGTCCCCGATGAGAAGCGGGCCGTATAGCCGGGCACTGTCGTCGATCTGTACGTCGTTACCCGCGAAAACGCGCCTGGCGATCTCTTCTCCCCTCAAAGAGACATCGATCCTCCCCTCGAGTATGTCGTGGTGGGCCGCAAGGTACTTCGCCGGAGTGCCGAGGTCGAGCCAGTAGCAGTCGGACGGAAACCCGAAAAGCGGCTCGCCCTGTGAGAGCAGGTCGGGGAAGAGCTCCCTTTCGAAGGAGTAATTGGTGTCGGGCGGTACCTGTCTGAAGACCCTGGGGTCTATGACGTATGTGCCCGCGTTGATGAGGTCGGTCACGACCTGGTCCCAGGAGGGCTTTTCGAGAAACTCCTTTATGCGGCCGTCGTCGTCCAGCGGCACGAGACCGTAGGCGGTAGGATCCTCGACCGGGGTGAGGGTTATCGTTACCGCGGCGCCCTTCTCGCGGTGATACTCGATGAGCGCTCCTATGTCGAGGTCGGTGAGGATATCGCCGTTGCATACGATGACCGGCTCCTCCCCCAGCAGCTCCGCCACGTTCTTCACTGCCCCGCACGTCCCGAGCGGCTCTTCCTCGGTGATGTGCGTGAGCCTCATGTCGATGCGGGAGCCGTCACCGAAGTAGGCGTCGAAGACCGCCGGCATGTACCCGGTCGAGAGTATCACCTCATCCACGCCGTACCTTCGCAGGTGGAGAAGTTCGACCTCCAGAAAGGGCACGTTCACAAGTGGGAGCATCGGCTTCGGGGTTGTGATGGTGAGCGGTCGCATCCTTGTGCCGAACCCACCTACAAGCATGACTCCCTTCAAGTTAATTCACCTCCAGGAACCGCGTCACCGCGACTCGATGGACCTCCAGTATTCGAGTGTGTCCCCCAGAGTTTTCTCGAGAGGGATCTCGGGCTGCCAGCCGGTCTCCTCTCGCACGAGCGAATTGTCTCCGACAAGGACCGGTATGTCACTGGGGCGCTGGCGTGCCGGGTCTTTCGCGACCGTTATCCGGGCGTCCGACATGCCGAGCAGGATCTCCAGTACCTCTGATATGGCACTCGCAACGCCCGAACAGACGTTGTAAGCGGCGCCCGGCCTGCCTTTCTCCATGACCATCTGGTAGGCCCTGACTGTGTCGCGCACATCTGTGAAATCCCGGCGCGCCTCGAGGTTCCCCACTTTCAGGACCGGCTCGGCCTTGCCGCACTCCACCAGGGCTATCTGGCGTGCGAACGAGGAGACCACGAAGTCGGGCGACTGGCCCGGGCCCGCCTGGTTGAACCCCCGCGTGATGAGCACCCTCCAAGAGAAGGCCTCGCTGTACATCTTCCCGAGCACCTCCTGGCCGACCTTGCTCACCGCGTAATGACTGCAGGGGTTCAGGGGCGCCCCCTCGTCGAGGGGCATCTCATCGGGAGAGACCCGTCCGTATTCCTCGCTCGAGCAGGCGATATGGACCGATGCCTCGATACCGAGCCTTCTCATCGCCTCCATCAGGTTCACCTGGCCGAGCAGGTTTACCCTGTAGGTGGACCAGGGGTCCTCCCAGGAGCGGGCGACAGACGGCTGGGCGGCCAGGTGGAACACCGCATCCGGGCGGAAGCCGTCGAGCACCTTCTCGACGCCCTCGAAGTCGGTGAGGTCCACCACCCGGTACTCGAGCCCCACCACGGAGCAGGAAGGCTCCGGTCTCAGGCCGAGCCCGAAGAGCTCGCAGCCCCACCCGTGGAACAGCTCGGGGATGAGGTGCGAGGCGACAAAGCCATCCGCCCCCGTGACCAGCGTTCTCTCCATCACTGTCTCCCTGGCATTATCACGCGCTTCGCCCCGCCGAGCGCGGCGCGGATACGGTAAAACAGATTAAGCGCCACTATCAGAAGAAACCTTGCGGCGACCCCGGCCGCCACGACCGCGTGGATCAGGGGCCTCAACGGTCCTTCGTAGGTCTTCCGATGGAAGCGTAGCATACTGCGGTGGTGGCAGAACACCATCCTGGTCGGAACCTGGCGGCCGCTCATGCCGATGTGGTGGACCGCGACCGCCTTCGGCACGTAGTTCACGGTCCAGCCCGCCCGCCGCATCCTCCAGCAGAGGTCGACGTCCTCGACGTACATGAAATACTTATCGTCGAAGGCGCGGATGTCGGAAAGCGCATCCCTTCTCAACGCCATGAAAGCCCCCGAGACCCAGTCGACTTCCGTCTCGGTCTCGCGGTCCATGTCCATCATCCTGTAACTCTCGGAATAAGGGTTCCCGGCCTTGAAGATACCTACAAACGCGTGCACGAACGATTCCTTTATGGAGGGGAACCTGCGGCACGAGTACTGGAGAGACCCGTCGCTGTTCAGAACTTTCGGACCGACCACCCCCGTGCCGGGATTCCTGTCGAGGGACTCGACGAGCTGCACGACCGTGTCGGGGCGGAGAACCACGTCGCTGTTCATTATCATGACGCAGGGCTCGCGGCTGAGCTCTATGCCCTTGTTGCACGCCCGCGCATACCCGGTGTTGCGGGAGTTCCAGACCAGGTTGGCGGAAGGGAACTCGGATATGACCATCTCCGGGCTTCCGTCGTTTGACCCGTTGTCGATCACCCAGGTCGATATGCCTCCGGCGAAGTCCTGATCCTCGATGGAGGCCAGGCAATCGCGCAGGAAGTCGCGCGTGTTCCGGTTGATGACGACCGCGGCCACCCTGTTCACGCCAGCTCCCGTTCCGCGCCCTCTATCATCTCGCCGCGATGGAAAAGGTGCCTCTTTATCCAGTCACCGTAACTGAAGGGGTCCAGCATCCTCTCGATCTCACCGGCCGGGACTATCCTTCTCGCCTGGATCTCGCGCCTTTTCTTCAGCATCGACGGCACGAGCCTGACCACTTCCACGAGTGAAAGGATTGCCCTCGGGCACCGGACCAGCAGCGCGCCGCCCTTGAGCGCCTCGGTCACCAGGATCCCGGGCAGGTTGCGGAGCAGGTACCGCACGGAATCGTTCTTGATAATCATGAGGTACCGGTTCTTGTAGTTATGATATTCGACCAGGAGCGTTTTCCTGTAACCGGTGCCGCCACGCCTGTGATAGGCGATTGCCGTCGGCTCGTAGACGCATCTCCAGCCCCGCAGGTTCGCCCGCCAATCGAGGTCGAGGTCCTCCCAGAAAGCGAAGAAGGCCTCGTCGAAGTACTCGCCGTCGACAGCGACGTCATCGAGCATCCGCCGGGAGTAAGCGGCAGCGGCCCCGCAGGTCCCGAAAACGATCTCGCGCTCGAGATAGGAGGTCGCCCCGGGTTCACCCTCACCGCGGTCCTTCGCCAGGCGGTTTCTGAATATCTGGTGCCCGACCGAATCGACGGCGTTGTTCTCCCCACCGGGCGGGAACCTCAAGAGCTTGCCCGTAACGCTTCCCACGCCGGGCTCCTCGAGCGGCGCCACAATTGCGGATATGAAACCACTGTCGAGGACGACATCCGGGTTGAGCGGTACTATGACCTCTCCGGTCGAAGCCCTTACGCCCTGGTTCAAAGCCGGGCTGAACCCGATGTTCTCATCGTTCAGAATGAGACGCGGTGAATCACCGGAGAACCTGCGCTGGTTTTTCGGATCCCGCTCGAACTCGCGCAGCGCGTCGGGTGAGCCGTCGGTCGAACCGTTGTCGATGAGGAAAAGCTCGATCTTCTCGTAATCCTGCAGGAAGAGCGACCGAAGGCACGCCTCAAGGTCCTCGACGCCGTTGAAGTTAATGAGTATTACCGATACCGGTTTCATTCTTAGCAGTCACATCGCCGGGAGCGACCGCCACCTGCGCGGTGGGCGCCTTCAGGTTACCCGACTCGCTCTCGGTCTTTGATTTCAGTCCCTGTGCCGTGATGACGACCCCGATCACTATCAACGCAAGTCCTATCCAGGAAAACCACTTCACCGGCTCCTTGAAGACCAACCAGGAGTACAGGACAACCACAACATAACCGAATGCCACAATGGGGTAGGCCACACTCAAGTTGATCCGTGATAGAACGACCAGCCAGAAGACAGCCGAGATAGCGTACAGCAGGACGCCGATCACCGCCCAGGCGCTCTTTATTACCCTCCCTATCAGTTCGACGGGATGCTTCATGTCCTCCGATCTTATCTCCCCCACCTTGTTCATTCCCGCCTTCATGGAGAGCTGTCCCACCACGGCAAGGCCTATGCTCAGGAAGAGAAGTATCACGTTCACCGCTGTCTTTGACATCACAAGACCTCCAATCCTTTCCGGACCCGGCACCTCACCTCACGAAGCGATACTTGATCAGGGACCAGAGGGCCTTGAACCCGTCCATCCAGACGATCTTCTTACCCTCATCGTACTCCCGCCCCGCGTACGAGACAGGCACCTCGTAGATGCGGACCTTTTTCCTGAGCAGCTTGGCCGTTATCTCAGGCTCGACCTCGAATCCTTCGGACTCTATCTCGATCCCTTTGAGTGAATCGCGGGAGAACAGCTTGTAGCAGGTCTCCATGTCAGAAAGCGTCGTGTTGTACAGGACGTTTGTCACGAAGTTCAAGAACTTGTTGCCGAGCCAGTGCCAGTAGAGCATGTCACGGTGCTCGCCGGTAAAGCGGGACCCGTAGACGACATCGGCTTTCTTCTTCAAAACCGGGGCCAGCATGATACGAAAGTCCTCGGGGTCGTACTCGAGGTCGGCATCCTGGATGATGATGTAGTCACCCGTGGCCTGGGGAAGGGCATCGCGTATCGCCGCTCCTTTGCCACGGTTTACATCATGCCGTATTACCCTGGTCGTGGAGTCCTCCTCGAGCTTCAGGATATCGCCGGTACCGTCGGTCGAACCGTCGTCAACGACAATGATCTCCTTCTCGATCTCTCCGAGGTCGACGGCCCTCACCCTGCGAAGGATCTCCTTGATGGTATTCCGCTCGTTGTACGCCGGTATGATTATCGATAACTTCATCTGCCTACCCCTTCGTACGTGAAACCAAGCTTCCTCAAGACAACCGGGTCCAGGCAGTTCCTGGCGTCAACGATGAGCGGCCTGGCCATCAACCCGCGCACGCGTTCGTAGTCGAGCCACTTGAACTCGTCCCACTCCGTCAGGAGCACGAGGACATCGGCGTCCTCAACAGCCTCGTACGCGCTCTCCGCAAAGCCCGCCCCCGGCAGCTCCGGGCGTGCGTTATCCATGGCCCGGGGGTCGAAGGCTGTAACATGAGCGCCTCTTTCCATGAGCATCTTCGTCACCCTGACAGCGGGGGACTCCCGCACGTCATCCGTGTTGGCCTTGAATGCCAGTCCGAGGACCCCGACCTTCCTGCCTTTCAACCCTCCGGACAGCCTTTCCACCTTGGCCACGGTGCGCTCATGCTGCTCGCGGTTCACCTCGAGAACCCCTTCGAGCAGGTCGAAATCGTATCCGTGGTCCCGGGAGATCGCAAGAAGAGCCCTGCAGTCCTTGGGAAAGCACGAGCCGCCGAAGCCCGGGCCGGGCTTCAGGAACTCGAAGCCTATGCGCTCGTCGTATCCCATTCCAAGGGCGACCTCCCGCACATCGGCCCCGACGGCCTCGCAGAGGTTCGCGATCGCGTTTATGTAAGTCACCTTCGTCGCCAGGAACGCGTTCGACGCGTACTTGATCATCTCCGCGCTCACGGGATCGGTGACGAACAGGGGGGCGTCCAGACCGCGATAGAGCTCTGTCAGAAGCATTACGGCTTTCTGAGAGTCGCTCCCGATTACGATTCGCGACGGATCCATGAAGTCCGAGACGGCCGTCCCCTCCCTGAGGAACTCCGGGTTGGAGACCACATCGTATTCGCGGTACTCCTCCATGGATTCCTCGATGATCCTCTGGACCATCTTGGTGCTGCCGATCGGGACCGTGCTCTTGTTGATTATCACCTTGTAATCGTTTATCGAGCCGGCGATACTGCGCGCGACCTCTTCGACGCGGGTTATGTCCGCGCGCCCGGTCTCGTCTGGGGGGGTGTCGACGGTGATGAAGACGAACTGGCTTTTCGAGACCGCCTCCTGGATGTCTGTCGTGAAGCTCAGATCCCCGCTCTCGAGATGCTTTGTTGCCAGGGCCTCCAGTCCCGCCTCGTAGACGGGAACCCTGCCCGCTGAAAGCGCGTCTATCTTCTCGCTGTCCCGGTCAACGCAGACAACTGTGTGGCCGAGGTCCGCGAGGCAGGCGCCGGTGACCAAACCCACGTAACCCGTACCGATCACACAGCATTCCATAAGTACCCGCTTTCACCCGTCATCTACCTAGAAGAGCGTCCCTTCACCCGGCTTCAGTATCGGCTTTTTTTGCCCTGACAGGCCTTCGTCAATCGCCCTGTTGGCGAGCGCGTCGCACGCGATATTCTTCTCCCTGGGGATATATTCCACCTCTACCTGCCGGAACCCGGCCAGCAGCTCCTTTACCCTTCCCAGCAAAGGCTTCAGCGCTTTGCTCTTGACCCTGAAGCCGCCTGTCACCTGGTTGGCGAGCAGCTCGCTGTCGGTGTGGATACTCAACCGCTCGTATCCGAGCCCCACCGCTCTCTCCAGTACGCGGATCAAGGCGTAATACTCCGCGACGTTGTTCGTGGTTTCCCCCAGGTACTCGGAGACCTCGAGCAGAACCCGCCCGCGCTCGTCGGTGACCTGCCCCCCGACGCCAGCGGGCCCGGGGTTGTCGCGCGCCGCGCCGTCGCTGAACACATGAAGCCGGTTGCCTTCCGCCTTCCGTCCCTGCTTCGACTCGAGGTTCACTGGACTAGGATCCTGCGGCAGTATTCACAACGGAAAATGCCCTGCTCGTGCTGGAACTGGTCGATCTTGCTGCTGCTGAACTCTATGTGGCAGCCTCCGCAGTTCTTACCCTTCTCAATCCTTACAACCGCCAGTCCGCCCTTTTCCTTGAGCAGCTTGTCGTACGCGGCGATCGTATCCTCATCGACAGCCTCCTTGAGGCCGTCGCGCTCCCTCTCGAGCTCTGCCACCTGGTGTTCTTTTTCCGCGCGCTCCTTCTCGTAGGCATCCCGGGCCTCGCGCTCCCCTGCGGACATCTCCTCGACCGCGCTCCCGGCCCGCTCCACCTCGAGGCGGATCCTGTCCTCCTCCTCCATCATCTCCAGGTCCTCGGT
>JAENXM010000139.1 GCA_016649525.1 Actinomycetota bacterium | reverse complement strand
GGTCCATCGTCAAAAGGCCCAGGATAGGGTCAGGTCTTGAAACGTGACTTATTAACCATTATTAAGCCCGGCCTCTCAGGCCGGGATAGGATAACCGGGCTAAGAGCCCGGTCTAAATAAGCAGAGGCCGGGACAGGATAACCGGGTTAAGAGCCCGGTCTAAATAAGCAGAGAAGCGGCCATTTCCTTTACCATCCGCTTGAGCGTCTCGAGGTCTCGGCCGTTGCCGGATATAGTCTGCACCAGTGCACTCCCCACTATGACACCATCCGCCAGACTGCCCACTTGCCTGCACTGCTCCGGTGAAGAGATTCCTAGTCCTACCGCGATGGGACAGGAAGCATTCTCTCTCACCCGCTGGATGAAGGCCGGCAGTTCTACTGAGACACCTTCCCGTGGGCCGGTTGTACCAAGGAGCGAGGTGCAGTAGAGAAAACCACTCGACAGATCACCCGCACGCTTGACCCTGGCCCGGTCCGTGGTCTCGGAGCAGAAGGCGACCGTCTCGAGGCCTGCCGAGTCGCATTCTCGCTTCCAGGGCGACATCTCCTCTATAGGCAGGTCGGGGATGATGGCGGCATCGATACCGGCACCTACTGCATCCTGGGCGAAACTCTCGAGGCCGTACTTGAGAACAGGGTTGTAGTAGCTCATGACCATGATGGGCTTTTCAGTGCCGGCCCTGAGCTCTTCTGCAAGTTCGAGCATCCGAGGGGTATTAGCCCCGGCCTCTAGAGCCACCTTCGAGGACTCCTGGATCACCTTTCCGTCAAGCACGGGGTCGGAAAACGGCAGACCTATCTCCACCGCGTCGGCGCCGCACTCGAGCATCGCGCGTATCACCCCGGAGCTTGCGTCCCTGTCGGGGTAGTATCCGGTTGCATAGGTTATGAGCGCGGGCCTTTTTCCTCTCAACTCGTCGAACATGCCTCGCAAACGCCCGGCCATCTCAGCCTTCTTTCCTCATCGTATCGATGTCCTTGTCACCGCGGCCGGAGAGGCACACGACGATGAACTCATCGTTGCCCATCCGCGGCGCCTCTTTCATTGCGTATGCGACTGCGTGCGCGCTCTCGAGGGCCGGCAGTATTCCCTCTGTTCGGGAGAGGAAACGAGCCGCATCGAGCGCTTCGGAGTCGCTCACGGTCGTGTAGGTCGCAAGTCCGCTCTCTTTCAGGTATGAATGCTCGGGACCCACCCCCGGATAATCCAGACCGGCGGAGACCGAGTGGGTCTCTGTTACCTGGCCGTACTCGTCCTGGAGAAGGTAGCTCATTGCGCCGTGAAGAACGCCGACTTCCCCGAGTGTGAGACTGCTTCCGTGCTGGCCCGGGCACCGCCCAGAGCCACCGGCCTCGACCCCGACGAGCAGCGGTCCGGCGCCGATGAAGGGCGAGAAGATTCCAATCGAATTGCTGCCTCCACCGACGCAGGCTACGAGCATGTCCGGCAAACGACCCTCCTTATCGAGACACTGTTTGATCGTCTCCCTGCCGATGACGGACTGGAACTCCCTCACCATCATCGGGAAAGGGTGCGGCCCGACGACCGAGCCGATGCAGTAGTGCGTACCCTTGAGGTTCGTCACCCAGTCCCTGAAGGCCTCGTTGATGGCGTCCTTCAACGTCCTGCTGCCGCTTTCGACCGGTATTACCCGGGCGCCCAGGAGCTCCATGCGGAAGACGTTCGTCTCCTGCCTCGCGATGTCCACCTCTCCCATGTACACGGCGCATTCCAGGCCCATCAGCGCCGCCGCCGTAGCGCATGCGACACCGTGCTGTCCGGCTCCCGTCTCCGCTATCAAGCGCCTCTTGCCCATCCGGGCGGCCAGCAGGCTCTGTCCGAGCGTGTTGTTTATCTTGTGAGATCCCGTATGGCACAGGTCCTCGCGTTTCAGGTAGACCCTGGCGCCCCCGAGTCCCTCCGTCATGTTACCGGCGAGGTACAGGGGCGTAGGCCGGCCGGCGTATTCCCTGCGCAGGCGGTCCAGGCGTTCGGAGAAACTGGAGTCCTTCATCGCCTGTGAAAATGCACGCTCGAGCTCGAAGAGCGCCGACATCAACGGTTCGGGTATGAACTGCCCGCCGAAATCCCCGAAGTATCCGTTGCGGTCGCACCCAGGAACCGTTGCCTGTTCTTCACTCAATTTTTATTCACCTCATAAGTGACCTTGCGTGCCTTCTCTATGAAACGGTAGATGAGAACCGGGTCTTTGATCCCCGGTGCGGTCTCGACACCGCTCGAGACATCCACCCCGAACGGACGCGTCGTAGTTATCGCCTTGCCTACGTTTTCATGCGTCAACCCTCCGGCAACGATTATCGGGCGACCGGCGTCGATCACACCTACCATCCTCCAGTCGAAACCATTGCCGTCAGCCCCGCAACTCGTATTTTCGTATCCGTCGAGTAGAACGGCACGGCAGGAGTACTTATAGACTTCAACAAGATCGGTATTTCCCGTCACACGAAGGGCCTTGATCACCTTCCCCCCCAGCATCGAACAGTACGCGGGGTCCTCGTGGCCGTGGAGTTGGACGAGGTCCAGACCGCAGTAGTCGATGATCTCTTCTATTTCGTCGAGGGGACGGTTCACGAAGACACCAACTCTCTCGGGGCCCGCCGGCATTGCCTTGGTGATTTTCCTTGCCTGCTTCGGGGTGACCCTCCGCGGGCTGTCGGCAAAGATGAATCCTACCGCGTCCGCGCCGAACCGGGCGGCGGAAACCGCGTCCTGGAGCCTCGTTATCCCGCAGATCTTGATCCACATGACTCGTCCACCTCCCCGAGCAGTTGTTTGAGCATGGCACCGGGTTCACCGGCCCTCATCAGCGCCTCGCCGACCAGCAGGGCATCGATGCCCAGTTCCTCCATGTGAATGACTTGATCCCTTGTTCGGATCCCGCTTTCGCTTACAACGGTATGGCCTTCGGGTATATGCGGCAGAAGCCGATCGGTGGTCCTCACATCCACCTCGAGCGTTGCGAGATCCCTGTTGTTTATGCCTACCAGGAGAGAATCGGCATCAAGCACCTTCTCCAGGTCGGCCCTATCGTGCGCTTCCACCAGCGCGGTCATCCCGAGCTCGCGCGCGTATCCTTCGAGTGCCCGGATGCGATCAACGGTTAGCACGGCCGCCAAAAGCAGGACGGCTGAAGCGCCGTGGACTCTGGACTCGAGCACCTGGTACGGATCGATGATGAAGTCTTTGCGGAGGAGTGGAACATCACTTGCCCTTCCGGCTTCGAGCAGATCCGCGATTCTTCCACCGAACTTGTATTCGGATGTCAGGACCGAGACGGCCGCTGCGCCCGCATCGCAGTAGGCGCGGACCAGCTCTGCGACCGGTGCATCCTCCCTTATCGACCCAGCGGATGGCGACATCCTCTTCACCTCCGCGATTATTTTCACCCCACCACCGCCTCGAGACACCGCGGCAGTGAAATCAGGCGGTTCAGGGCATACGGCGAGTGCGCGCTCCAGTGATGCCGCCGGTGTCGCTTCCATCCTTTCGCACAGAGAAGCAGCTGCTGCGCTAACAGCGTCTTCAAGGAACATTCCCATGCCCTCCATTCTTTGAGAACTCCACCAGCATCTCTAGCCTGTGCATTGCGTCACCGGATTCCACCGCCTGCCGAGCCATCCGAACGCCTTCGATGAGGGATTCTGCGATCCCGCAGGCCATTACGGCGAACGCCGCGTTGGCGACACTGATGTCTAGCCTCGGGCCCCGGCGGCCCGAAAGCACTTCTTCAAAGATCGAGGCGTTCCGCACGGTGTCGCCACCTAGGAGTTCCCGGGACTCGCAACGCCTGAGGCCGATGTCCTCGGGCGCGATGACGTAACTGCTCGAGTTCCCTCTTTGCACCTCGCACACCGTCGTCTCGGCGACGAGCGAGAACTCGTCCATTCCGTCTCTTCCGTGCAGCACGAACGCCCTCTCGATTTCCAGTTCGCAGAGCACCTGACCGATAACTGGCACAAGTTCTTCACGGCTTACCCCAAGGACGCGGGCGCCGGCACCTGCGGGATTTGTGAGTGGGCCGAGTATGTTGAAGATCGTCGGCACTCCAAGCGCTTTTCTCGCTTCCACTACACGCTTCATCGCCGGATGAAACGTCGGGGCGAACAGGAAACCGATGCCCACCTGCTCGATGCAGGACTTGACCCTCTCGGGCTCCATGCTGATATCGACACCGAGGTATTCGAGAACATCGGCACTCCCGCAACTGGATGAGACGCACCTGTTGCCGTGCTTTGCTACGGCGACCCCGGAGGCGGAGGCGATGATCGCTGCGATAGTTGAGATGTTGAAAGTTCCTTTTCCATCACCACCTGTCCCGCAGGTGTCCACGAGCAGTTCGGCCTGTGGACTGATGGAGACTTGCATATCTCGCATCCCGTCCGCGAATCCCGCTATTTCTTCAACGGTCTCGCCCTTCATCTTCAGCGCGACCAGGAGCCCCGCGATGGCGCAGTCCGGGACCTCTCCTGAAAGGATCGCCTTGGCGGTCCTTCGGGCCTCCGCACGAGGTATGTGCTGTCCGCTGGTGATCTTCTCAAGCGTCTCTCTCAACATCTCGTACACTCCTTAACCGCTTATCCGCAGGAAGTTCGAAAGGATTTCCCGACCGCTTTCGGTCAGGATGGATTCAGGGTGGAACTGGACGCCCTCGAGAGGCAGTTCCCGGTGCCTGATGCTCATAACGAGCCCGCCGTCGGTGGTCCCGGAAACCTCCAGGCACTCCGGGATGCTTAGAGCATCGACAACGAGCGAATGGTAACGGGTGGCCTCGAGTGGGCTCGGTATCCCCTCATAGATTGTCTTTGAGTCGTGATAGATCGAGGAGATCTTACCGTGCACGGGGAACGCCCCCCGGACCACACGGCCTCCCATGACGAGCCCGATCGCCTGGTGCCCGAGGCACACCCCCAGTACGGGAACCACTCCTGCGTACTTCGATATGAGCTCACACGAGATTCCAGCG
>JAENXM010000229.1 GCA_016649525.1 Actinomycetota bacterium | reverse complement strand
TTCCGACCTGTCCGGAGGACGCGGTCTCGCTGGTACCCAAGCCGGCGGCCGAAGCCCCACCAGCCAACATAGTCGAGATGGGCCTCAAGATGCTCAAGGAGCGGGGCCTGGCCTGACCGTCCCGACAGGCCGGCTGTGGATCATGTCGAAACTTCCTGCCGTTCGTCCCGGTTCTCCCTGACACAATAACAACCGAAACGGCGACTTGACCGGGCATTCACATGCGTTGGGTAAAGGTACCGTGAATACCGGTCAGGGCGGCATGAGGTGGTTTAGAATAATATACTCCTGGTGAGCTGAGTGAGGGGCCCGGATGGAAATAAAAAGCGTATTCGTAGTGGGCGCAGGCTTCATGGGGAACGGCATCGCTCAGATGGCCGCACTTGCGGGATATAAGACAACGATGAGCGACGTGGCCGCCGACCGCCTTGAAGGGGGCATCCAAGAGATAAAGTGGTCGCTCGGCAAGTTCTTATCCAAGGAAAAGATAACCAGAGAACAACAAGAGGCAACACTGGCGAACCTGACCACCACGACCGAACTCGAAGATGCCAGGGAAGCCGATCTGGTAGTTGAAGCCGTACCCGAGGTAATGGAGTTAAAGAAAGAAGTATTTGCGAGACTGGACGAGACATGCCCACCCGGTACCATCCTTGCTACTAACACCTCGGCCTTATCGATAACCTCGATCGCCGCGGCTACAAGCAGGCCCGACAGAGTCGTCGGTGCCCACTTCTTCGGGCCGGTCCCGTTGATGCGGCTCTGCGAGATTATCGGTGGCGTTCTTACCTCGAAGGAAACCGTGGAGAGAGCCGATGCGTGGGCGCGGAGCCTGGGGAAGGAGACGGTCCTGGTGCGTAAGGACCACGCCGGCTTCATCGCGAACCGCGTTACCGTACCCGGCTCCCTGGAAGCGGTGCGGTTAGTGGACGAGGGTGCGGCCACGCCCGAGGAGATAGACAGGGCTGCGACTTTCGGTGCGGATACCGGAGCAGGACCGATGGTCATCATGGACAATGCCGGTATAGATGTTTCGTTCAGGACGGCAATGGCCATCTACGATGACACAGGCGACCCGAGGTTCTTTCCGCCCCCGTTGATGCGCCGCATGGTCGCGGCGAACCTGCTGGGGCGTAAGACGGGAAAGGGTTTCTACGACTATTCCACCGGACAGAGGACAGCCTATAAGCTAAACGGGATTCCAGTGCTGCCCGGCGAGGATGAGACAGGGGACGTACGCGACGAGCGCTCGGCCATGATAATGAAGCGGATCCTGGTCCCCATGATGCTCGAGGCCGTACGCACAGTTGAAACAGGAGTGGCGGTCGCCGAGGACATCGATAAAGCCTGCCGACTCGGTTTCAATTTCCCGATGGGGCCGCTCGAGTTTTCTGACAGCATGGGCCTGGACGACGTGCTGGCTTCGGCGGCGGCCATCTACGAGGACACCGGCAATAGAAACTACTTCCCGCCCCCGTTACTGCGCCATATGGTTAGAGACGGGTCGCTTGGGCGGAAGAGCGGCAGGGGATTTTATGATTACCCTCATGAATAGGGCTTTCTGCTGAGTGCTCGCCAGTAGCGTAGGAGCCTGCGACTCGAGGATATCTTGGACATGAACACCAGCCACAGTGTCTCCTTCAGTGGCCTGTGGCCTCCGTAGAAGAGGAGGGGTGACCATCTATATCTTCTTCCCACCTGTCTCTTACTGAACCCGGGCAGGTTGAGCGCCGGTTTTCTTCTCTCGAGTCCCGGGTCAGGAGGGATATCGAGCAACCCGAGCTCGAGGCAGGTGTCGTGCAGCTCTGTCCCGGGGTACGGGAAGAAGACGCTTAAGAGGAACCAGTCCGGCTGGCAGGCGCGGGTGACACGGATGGTCTCGCGGAAGTCTTTCCTTGTCTCCCCTGGAAGTCCGATGAGGTTATACATGCCCACCTCAAGGCCGTGTTCCTTAGCCGCCTGGACCGCGCTTATTATGTCCTTGTTGGAGTAGTTCCTCTTCAGCACGTCCCTCCTCAGCCTTTCGCTTCCCGACTCCAGACCGATGTTTATGAAGCGGAAGTTGCTCCTCGCAAAAGCCGCGAATAGCTCTTCGTAGTCGCTGTTGGGGGTCACCCTCAGGTTGGAACCGAACTCTATCGGTATCTCGAACTCGGAGTTCATGCGCTCCAGCAGCGAGCAGAGCAGCAGGGCCCATTCGAGATTCACCCCCAGCGTCTCCACCTCGAGGTAGGCTTCGCACAGGTAAGGAAAGGCCGACTTTATGCTGATAAGCTCGTTAACGATGTTCTGGGGCGACCGCAGGCGGACGTACCGGCCTTCGGCCAGGCGGCCGAGCGCATGGTTGCAGCAGTAGGTGCACTGGAAGGGGCAACCGCGGCCCACGAGCACCGAAGGGCGCGAGATCGGATTTGCGACCCAGGGGACCCACATGTCACGGTCCGGGAAGGGCAGCCCCTCCAGGTCCCGGAGAAAAGGCCTGGTCGGGTTTCTCTCGATATTCCCGCCGCGCTTTAAATAGAGGTTCGGGATTCCCGTTGGAGACAGACCCCTCTCTAAATGTTCCACGAGCTCGAGCGTGGGGTACTCCCCCTCGCCGATGCAGACAGCGTCAAACGATGACTTCAGGCAGTCATCGGGATTGAGGGAAGCATGCGGGCCGCCGACAAGGAGGAAAATCTCAGGGTGCGACTTCTTAACCCGCTCCGCCACCCCGGACAGGAAGGCGAACTCGGTATAGACGGATGTAAAGCAGATCAACCCCGGGTTGAAATCCCGGACGTGTTCGTCCACTATGCCGTCGTTCTCGCGGGTGGGGACGACCAGCCTGGTCTCGTGCCCTTCCCGCTTCAGGAGAGAGGAGATGTAGGAGATGCCGAACTGCATCCGGTCAAGCCCCTCCAGCGGCTTCTCGGTGGAGAAGGTATCTTCTTCTGAATGGATAAAAAGTATCTTCATATCTCGAGCCTCGCAAGATCACCCAGTATCATACGTCAGCGCTCGGCCGCGTCGAACACCTCGGCTGTTTTGGCCGCTCCACGTCTGAACTGCAGGAGGAGCACCCCGGCCGCGATTATCAGCGCGGCCCCCACGAAGTCCTGCCAGTGTGGCACCTCACCGAGTAGCGCGAGTCCCAGCAGCATCGCGCTAACCGGCTCGATATATGATAGCAGCGCGGCGTCCTGCGCCTTGACGCGCTTGATTGCATAGATATAGACGAGCCCCGCCGCGCCTATTACCACGATGCCGAACACCGCGATCGCCGCCCAGCC